>VBGE01000325.1 GCA_005880345.1 Chloroflexota bacterium
CGGCGCGGTGCTGTGCTGGGCGCGCGCCCTCGGCGAATTCGGCGCGACCATCACGTTTGCCGGCAACCTGCCGGGACGAACGCAGACTGTGCCGCTTGCGGTTTACGTCGCGCTCGAGTCGCGACCGGAAGGCGCGATCGTCCTGAGCCTGATCCTGCTCGCAGTCTCGCTCGCCATCCTCATCGGCCTGCGCGATCGCTGGCTCGGCGCCCCATGAGCCTGCACGCCGCAATCAAGGTCGAGCGATCCGATTTCGCGCTCGACGTCGATATCACCATCGACGCCGGCGAGACCGTCGCCGTGCTGGGTCCGAACGGCGCCGGCAAGACGACGCTGCTCCGTGCGATTGCGGGTCTGGTCCCTGTCCAGGGTCGCGTTGCGCTCGATGACGCCGTCTTCGACGACTCCTCGACCAACCGGCACGTGCCGACCGAGCGCCGCCGGGTCGGGCTGGTCTTCCAGGACCACGTGCTGTTCCCCCATATGACCGTGCTCGACAACGTCGCGTTCGGGCTGCCGGGCAATGGGAAACGCATTGCACGCGATTGGCTGGACCGGGCGGGTCTCGGCGACAAGGCCATGGCCATGCCGCGCGAGCTGTCCGGCGGCCAGGCCCAACGCATCGCGCTGCTGCGCACATTGATCACGCAACCGCGACTCCTGCTGCTCGACGAACCGCTCTCCGCGCTCGACATTTCCATTCGCGCCGAGGTCCGGCGGGAGCTGTCGCGCCAGCTGGCGGGTTTCAAGGGCATCCGCATCCTGGTCACCCACGATCCGATCGAGGCGATGGCACTGGCCGACCGCCTGATCGTTCTCGAGCACGGCAAGGTGGTCCAGAGCGGCGCGCCCGCCGAGGTCACCGCGCGACCTCGTTCCCGTTTCGTCGCCGACCTCGCGGGAGTGAACCTGCTGCGCGGGCACGGTCGCATCGACCACGTCGAGCTGGACGGCGGTGCCTCGATCGCCGCACCGGACGCCGGGGAAGGCCATGTTTTCGCCGTCATCCACCCGCGGGCCGTCGCGCTGTACCTGGCCAGGCCGGAAGGCACACCGCGCAACGTCTGGCGCGCGCGCGCCGAGGACCTCGACCTGCACGGCGAGCGCGTGCGCTTGCGCCTCAGCGGCGAGGTGCCCCTCGTCGCCGGAGTCACGCCCTCCCATGGCCGAAGCCACGACCGAGCAAGAGGCTCTAGACGCTTATTCGGTGATCGTCAGCACCGTCGCGGAGAAGGTTCTCCCGTCGGTCGCCAGCCTGCGCATCGGCCGCGGCGGCCGCGGCTTCGGCGGCGCCGGCTCCGGAGTCGTTATCACGCCCGACGGCTTTCTCGTCACCTCGGCCCACGTCGTCGCCGCGGGCGGTGCCGCCAGCGCCTCCTTCATCGACGGCACCGAGTTCGACGTCGATGTGGTCGGCGCGGACACGCTGTCCGACCTGGCCATCGCCCGCGCCCGGGCGACCACACTGGTCCCCGCCCGGATCGGCAACGCGGAGCAACTCCGCGTCGGGCAGCTGGTCGTCGCCATCGGCAACCCGATGGGCTTTTCGGGGTCCGTCACGTCCGGGGTCGTCAGCGGGTTAGGCCGCTCGCTGGCGACCGCAGACGGCAACGGGCACCGGCGCTTCATCGAGGACG
This sequence comes from Chloroflexota bacterium, assembly GCA_005880345.1. Classification (GTDB taxonomy): domain Bacteria; phylum Chloroflexota; class Dormibacteria; order Dormibacterales; family Dormibacteraceae; genus 40CM-4-65-16. The sequence continues at coordinate 1,638 of VBGE01000325.1, forward strand.
TCATCCAGACCGACGCCGCGCTGAACCCGGGCAACTCGGGCGGCGCGCTGGCCGACTCGCACGCCCGGCTCATCGGCGTCAACACCGCAGTTGCGGGCATGGGCCTTGGCCTGGCGGTGCCGATGAACGCGACGACCGAGGCGATCCTGGCGGCGCTGATGCGGAACGGCCGCGTGCGGCGCGCCTATCTCGGCATCGCCGGCGGCACGCGACCGCTGCCCCCGCCCATCGCCGAGCGGCTCGGTCGCAAGGCCGGCGTCGAGGTGCACGAGGTCGTGAGCGGCAGCCCCGCCGCCGGCGGCAAGCTGCGCGCGGGAGACGTGATCGTGTCGGTCGGCGACGTCGGGGTGACGAAAGCCGGAGACCTGCAGCGTCTGATGGTCGAGGCACAGATCGGTTCGAAGGTGGTGCTGACCGTTCTGCGCGGCGACGACCTGCTCAACCTGGATGTCGTGCCGGTCGAGCTGAAGTAGACCGCTAGACTCGCCGACGTGGCGAAGAAAGAGGTCCGCGATCTCTTGCGCGCGAAGGTCAGCGACGGCCGGTTCCGGCTCGCGGACGTCGACCCCGACTCGACCCCCGGCCTGAAAGGCGGCGACAAGCGCGCGCTGCGCGATGTGAAAAAGCAAGAGGGCCCGCTTTTCGACTTCCACGAGCGCCTGTACGCGGAGCACACGCGCTCGCTCCTGGTGGTCCTGCAGGGGATGGACACCGCCGGCAAGGACGGCACGATCACCCACGTCATGCGGAGCTTCAACCCGCAAGGCGTCCTCATCACGCCGTTCAAGCAGCCGACGCCGGCGGAGAAACGGCACGGCTTCCTGTGGCGCATCCGCCGCAGGCTGCCGGCGGCAGGCGACATCGGCATCTTCAACCGCTCGCACTACGAGGACGTGCTCATCGCCCGGGTGCACGAGCTCGCGCCGCTGCCGGTGATCGAGCGGCGGTACAGGCAGATCAACCAGTTCGAGAGGGACGTCGTTCGCGCACACACGACCATCGTCAAGATCTGCCTCCACATCTCGTACGAGGAACAGCGAAAGAGGCTCACCGACCGGCTCAAGGACCCCGACAAGCACTGGAAGTTCAACGAGAACGACATCGACGAGCGGGCATACTGGGACGACTACCAGGCCGCCTACGGGCTGGCCGTGACCAGGTGCTCGACGCCCTATGCCCCCTGGTATGTCGTTCCGGCCAACGACAAGGCGTACCGGAACTGGGCCGTGTCGATGATCCTGCTCGAGACGCTGCGCGAGATGGATCCCCAGTACCCGCGGCCGAAGCTGGACGTCGACCGGCTGCTGAAGCGGCTGAAGGCCTGAACTCACAGCGTCTGACGACACCGGGTTTGCTACGTTAAAGATCCGCAAAGAAGCTTCTTTATGGGGGAGACGGTGGACATGAACCGCATGCGTCTCGTCGTTGGGCTGTTGGCGACCCTGGTGCTGGCGGCCTGCGGGTCGACCGGGACTCCAGGTGGCAACTCAGGGAACTCGTATTCGGGCAAGACGATCAAGCTCGGGGCGGTCTATTCGATCACCGGCGCCGGCGGCGTTTACGGCCCGCAAAGCCGAGACGGCGCCTTGCTGGCGGTCAAGCAGATCAACGCCTCAGGCGGCATCAACGGAGCTCAGATCGAGCTGACGGTCGAGGATGACACCTCGGACAAGGCGATTTCCTCGCAGAAGACGCAGTCGCTGATCCAGCAGAACCAGGTGCTGGCGCTGCTCGGGCCCACGCTGTCCAACTCCGCCGTGGGCGCGCATCCGCTGGCGGAGAGCCTGAAGACGCCGATGCTGGCGACGAGCACCACGGGCATCCACATCGTCCCGGACTGCAATGCGCCGTCCACGACGCCGTGCAAGTACATCTTCCGCGACAGCCTCGGCGAGCAGACCGCGATCCCGGACAACATCATGTCCTACACCAACGACGCTCACCCCAAGACGGGCGTGCTGCTCGTTGCCCAGGACGACAAGTTCTCCAGCGACGGCGGCAAGATCGTCCAGGACACGGTCGGCCAGTACAACATCCAGCTGCTGAAGACGATCCCGTTCAGCAAGAACGACGCGGACCTCTCGTCTTACGTGACCCAGGCGGTAGGGCTGCACCCCGACGTCATCTTCATCACGTCGCTCGGCGGCATCCCGGCCAAGATCATGACGGCGGCCCGCAACCAGAACTGGCAGGGCCAGTTCCTGGGTGGGAACGGGTTCAACACCGCGACGGTCTCCAAGCAGGCCGGCGCGGCGGGCAAAGGCGCGCCCAGCGCCAGCGCGTGGTACATCGGCAACACGTTTCCGTCCAACGCGGACTTCGTCAGCGCGTACAAGGCCGAGTACAGCAAAGACCCAGACCAGTTCGCCGCGCAGGGGTACACCGGCCTGAAGATCCTGGCCACAAGCAGACGGTGTGGATCATCGAGATGGATGGCGCCGGCGGGTTCAAGCTCGATCACGAGATCAAGCCCAGCTAGATGAAATTGGGGGAGCGACGATTGCTCCCCCACCTCTTCTTTATCTGATGGCTCTGACGGCCTGATGGACCAGCAGATCGTCAACGCGATCTTCATCGGCTCCATCTACGCGCTGTTTGCAGTGGGCTACACGCTCGTCTTTGGAATCCTCGACATCCTGAACCTCGCGCACAGCGCGGTGTTCATGCTCGGCGCAGCGCTCACCTACTCCCTGGCCATCAACCATGGGCAGTCGTTCTGGGTCGCCGCGGTGCTGGGCATCGCGCTCTCCGCGCTGATGGGCCTGGTGATCGAGCATGTGTGCCTGCGTCCTTTGCGGCGCCGCCACGCGCCTCCGATCGCAGCGCTGATCTCGACGATCGGCCTGGCGCTGATCATCGTGGCCGCGGTCGAGCAGGGGCGCCCGGGCTCGCTGACGTCGTCGCTGTGGGTCGACGGCGCCAACTCCGTCGCGTTCCCCGCCGGCACGATCCCCAACCCGATCTGGCACGTCGGCGACCTCACCCTCGAGGCGACCAAGGTCGTGATCATCCCGATCTCGATCGCGCTGATGCTGGTGCTGGGCTACGTGATGCGATACACGCAGGTCGGGCGAGGGCTCCGCGCGGTCGCGGAGAACCCGCGCGCAGCCCGGCTGATGGGGCTCGACGTGGACCGGATGATCTCGCTGACTCTGGTCATCTCCTCTGCGCTGGGCGGCCTCGCCGGGATCCTGTTCGGCGCGGCGCTGGGCGACATCAGCCCGTACATCGGTCGCGACAACGTGGAGGTGCGCGGCCTCGCGGTGATCGTGCTCGGCGGCATGGGCAGCATCACCGGCGCGGTGTTCGGCGGTTACCTGCTGGGCATGATCGAGGTGCTGGCCGCCGTCAAGTTGGGCAGCGGCGTGCGAGGCGGGGTGGCGTTTGCCGCGCTCTTCCTGGTTCTCGTGCTGCGACCGCAAGGCCTGTTCGGCACGCGGTTGCGCGAGCGGATCTAGGGCTCGATGGACTTCTTCATTTCGCTCTTCAGCGACCCGGTCGGTTTCTGGAACTCGCACTCGCTGCTGATCTCGCAGATCGGGATCAACAGCATGATCGCGACGTCGATGTTCCTGGTCCTCTACTCGGGCCAGCTGTCCCTGGCCGCGCCGGGTTTCATGGCCATCGGCGCGTACACGTCGGTCTTGATGGACCTCAACTGGCACACGCCCCTTGTTCTCAACATCGCCGTCGGCGTGGTGCTGGCCGGCGTCATGGGCGCCCTTGTCGGCCTGCCGGTGCTGCGGCTGCGCGGGGTGTTCCTCGCCATCGCGACCATCGGTTTCATCGAGGCGCTGCGCCTCGGCGTGATCCTGAACTGGCCGATCACCGGCGAGGGCCTCGGCCTGAAGAACCCGACGGCCGATCCGCTCGGCGGCGTGCCGATCATCCTCGCGTCGCTGGTGGTGGTGGTCTTCCTGGTGTGGCGCTTGACCAAGGGCCGCCTCGGCAACGCGTGGGCCGCGATCCGCCAGGACGAGCTCGCGGCTTTGAGCCAGGGCATCGACGTCCCGCGCTACAAGCTGATCGCGTTCGTGCTGAGCGCGGTGATCGCCGGCTACGCGGGCGCGCTCGAGGCGCACCTCAACTTCTTCGTCGACCCGGGCGATGCGCAGTACGGGGTCACGCGCGCAGTGCAGGTTTTGACTTTCGCGGTCCTCGGTGGGAGCGGGTTCGTGCTGGGACCCGTGGTCGGCGCGCTGATCATCACGCTGCTGCCGTACATCTTCTCGAACGCCGGCAACTACATCAACATCCTCGCGGGCGCGTTTTTGATCCTCATCATCGTTTTCCGACCGCAGGGCATCGTCGGCCGCGGCGGCCTTGCGCTCGTG
>VBGE01000326.1 GCA_005880345.1 Chloroflexota bacterium
CGGCCACTTCCTGGGCGCCGAGCACACCCTCCGCAACTACCGCACCGGCTTCTATCGGCCGTGGATCTCGTCGACCGAGAACTACGACCGCTGGCAGAGGTTCGGCGCCCGCACCGCGGACGTGGTCGCGTCCGAGCGCTGGCAACAGGTCCTCGCCGAATACCCCGACCCCGGCATCGACCCCGGCGTCGACGAGCAGCTTCTCGAGTTCATCGGCAGGCGCAAGCGCGAGATTGGCAGTGACTGACAAGTCGCCGGTACGGGCGCGGCTCGATCACCTCCTGGCCGAGATCGCATCCGCCGCGCCGGCGCCCGCGAGCGGATCCGCGGCTGCGGCAGTGGTGGCGACGGCGGCCGCCCTCCTGCAGAAGGTGGCGCTGCGCTCCAAGGGCCGGTGGACCGGCGCAACCGCCGCTCACGATCGCGCCGAGGCGATCATGGTGCGCGCCGAAGAGCTCATCGAGCTCGACACGCTGGCCTACCTCGAGTTCGTCGAGGCGACGAGGTTGGGCGGGAACGCCGAGGCCGCGCGCCTGAAGACGATCGAGGTGCCTGCGGATATCGTCGGCTACGCGGCCGCGGTCATCGACCTGGCGCGCGAGCTCGAGGCCAACGGCAACCCCAACCTTCGCGCTGATGCGGTGGCGGCCGCGATCCTGGCAGAAGCCGCCGCCATGACCGCCGCGATGCTGGTGGAGGTCAACGAGTCGGCCGGCCGGGGAGCCGCTCGAGGCCGCGCAGGTGATCGCGATCGTGCTGGAGCGCAATCTCCAGGTACCGATCGACCGTCACGTCGCCGTACCGCGCGTGCCGCCCCGACAGCACCGTCCGCTGATCGGCTTCGAGCGTCTTCACGTAGCCGAGCAGCATCGTCCGGGTCGCGGTCCACTCGTCCACCGCGTCGTCGAGGTGAATCCCGCTGAAGTCTGTTCCGTCATTGGTGAACACTTCAAAGGTGGGGTTCTCGGCGGCGGCGATGGCGCGGATCCTCGGCACGTAGCAGTCGCGCTCGGTCGCCGCGAGGTGGGCGGCGATGTCGCGCAGGTCCCAGGCGCCGACCCGCGCCGAGGGGTCTTCGGCCGAGATCTCCAGCATCGCGATCACGAGCTGCTGGCTGTTCATCAGGTCGTCGAGGATCGTGTCGTTCATGTTGGGTTGAGCAGACTTGAGCGCGGGTTGGCCGCCGTCAGCTCCTGGACCACAACCTCGATGACCTCGTCCGGTGTTCCATCGCGCTCTTCCGCGTCGGCCCAATGCCAGCCGTCGAGGTAAGCGTCCATGTCAGTCGAGCCGTCCTTCATCGCGTAGGCGTCAATCGCGGCCTGGAAGTAGTCGGGCAGCATGCGCTTGGCCTGGATGTCGCCCTCCCAGGCCTTGACCTGCGAAGGAATGTGCTTCCAGTACATGACCTGGAACTTGCTCCTCCCCATTTATGGGGAGGTGGCCTTGTCCTCCCCATTCATGGGGAGGTGTCGGCGCAGCCGACGGAGGGGCAGGGCCGCAGGGGCTGCGACCGAAGGACTGTCGTTTTCAACCAGGGCAGCCAATCGCTCTTCGAGCTCCCCCAGGCCGACGTCATCGATTTCGAGCGGAAGCCCCAGGTACTTCGCGATGTCCTTTGCCTTCTCCGCCAGGCGCGGGTTCGGCACCTGGCGCAGGTAGACGATCGCCTCGTAGTTGCCGAACAGGATCGATTTGATGTCGGGGTGCCGGTCGAGGCCGAGTCCTCGCACGACGGCGCGGTCGAAGTTGCGCACCAACCAGTCGGTCAGAAAGAAGGTTCCGGGCCGGGCCTCCATCATCTCCGCGAACCGTTCCTCGCCCGCGAACATCTCGTAGCAGTGCGGCCCGCGCAACCGCGACGCGCCGACCTCCTCGAGGAGCGGCTCGAGCTTGCCGGTCGTGCCGCAATCGCCGTACACCACCACCAGCTTTTCGTAGCGCGGCCGGAGGTCGTGCAGCTTTACACGCAGCTCATCGACGATGCGGGACGGATAGAGATGCAACAGCGCCGACACCCCATAGATGTCGACGTCCCAGCCGCGCCGGTCGACGATGTCTTTCACCTCGCGCCCCAGGGCGCCGCAAATGACGAGCGCGGTCGTGCTCACCTGACTCCTTCGAGAACCGGGAACCCGAGCACCGAGATGAACGAGTCGTTGAAATCCGACCGTCCCGAAAGCTCCACGTATTCGATACGCGACGGCAGCTCGAACGCCACCTGGCGCTCACGGTAGGACAGCAGCGCGATCTTCGCCCCCTCCCCGGCGGAGTTGCCGACGGCGATGATCTTGTCCACATCGACCGGCGGCACGAGGCCGATGATCTTTGCGCTCTCCGGGTTCAGGTACGAGCCGAACGACCCGCCGAGCAGGACCTCGTCCAGGTCCTGTGTCGTCACCCCGAGGATGTCCATCAAAACCTTGATCCCGGTGGCGATGGAGCCCTTGGCGAACTGCAGCTCGCGGATGTCACGCTGCGTCAGGTAGACGCCGTCGGCGAGCAGGAACGCCCGCACGCCGTCGATGTCGATCAGCCGATCCCGCAATGGATGCTCGGCCACGTCCTCGCGCAGCTTCAGGCGGCCCGAATGGTCCAT
>VBGE01000327.1 GCA_005880345.1 Chloroflexota bacterium
CGCGCCTCCTGGCCGCATATCGCCGGCTGCGAGGCAGGCAAGGCACCCTGCCCTTCATCATCAACGGGCGGCCTGGAGTGCCGGAGCTGGTCATCGCCGGTCGTGCCGGCTGGGCTTACGGCGACACGCTGCAGCGCATCGCGGCTGAGCCGGGCGTCCGCTATCTCGGCCATGTCGACGAACCGACGCTGAGCGCACTCTATGCGTCCGCGTCGGTGCTCGCCTTTCCGAGCCTTTACGAAGGGTTCGGCCTTCCTCTGCTCGAGGCGATGGCGCATGGCGTCCCTGCCGTGGTCGGAGCCGCGGGCGCGCTGCCGGAGCTCGCCCTGGGCGCTGCGATCTCAGTGGACGCGGAAGACGAGGACGCGATTGCATCCGCCCTGGAGAGGCTGCTGGCCGACGAATCGCTGCGCAAAAAGCTCGGCGAGGAAGGCCGGCGCCGTGCGCAAGGTTATACCTGGGCAAATGCCGCAGACCGCACGCTGGACGTGCTGCGCCGCATCAGCCGCACGGCACAGAGCCGGGCCGCCTGAATCGTGAAGCGCATATCCGTCTCTTCCATCGTCGATCCGCAGATCGCGCGTGCGCTGACGCCCGCGGTCGACGCCAGGCGGTTCGACCTGGTCGCCGGCGCCGATCGCCAGGTGGTGCTGGCCGCGACCGGCCAGTCGATCTCTGATCGCCAGGCGACCCAGCTTCGCAACTTCGTGCGTCGGGGCGGCGGGCTCGTCTTGCTGGGCGGGACGCTCGCCGCGTGGTCCGAATCGGAAGCGATTCGTGACGTCGCGGGTTGGGTGCCGGCAGGCGCCTCTGGGGTTACGGTCCGCCCGCCGGCGCCAGCGTCCTTGTGCGCGCGAGTTGGCGGTTCACCGAGCAGGTGGTCGCATATGAGCGGCCTTACGGCGACGGGCGCTTCGTCTACCTGGGTCTGGGCGATGAGGCGGCGACCTTCGAGGATGAGACATTCCAGAAGCTGCTTGGCAGGGTCCTCATGTTCGCGGCCGGCCGAGCCGTGGCGGAGCCGGTGGGCGTCGGGCTTCTCGGCTACGGGTCCATCGCACGCGATCACGCGGCGTCGATCGCGGCCTCACCCGGGCTGCGACTGGCCGGCATCGCCGACCTATCCGCCGAGCGGCGCGAGCAGGCGGCGCTGGACTGGTCGGTCCGGACCCACGCCGACCAGGAAGGCCTGCTGCGCGATCCCGATGTCGGGCTCGTCGTCGTCGGCACACCGCCAAGCGCACACACGGATCCTGTGATCGCCGCATTGCGCGCCGGCAAGCACGTCGTCTGCGAGAAGCCATTCACGCTTCGCGCGGAGGAGGCGGACCGCATGATCGACGAGGCGCGCTCGCGCCACCTCGCGCTCACCGTCTACCAGAGCCGTCGTTGGGATCCTGATTACCTGGCCATGCGCAAGGTCGTGCGGTCGGGTCGCATCGGGCAGCCCTTCTACATGGAATCGTTCATCGGGGGCTTCGAGCACCCGTGCGACTTCTGGCACAGCCATGAGCCGGTCTCCGGCGGGACCATCTACGACTGGGGCTCGCATTACTTCGACTGGATCCTTCAGCTTTTCAACCCGCGGGTCGTCTCGGTCGCGGCGCAGGCGCACAAGCGTGTCTGGCACGACGTCACCAACGCGGACCAGGTGCGCGTCGACCTGGCCTTTGACGGCGGCGCCCAAGCCATGTTCCTGCAGTCGGATATCGCGTCCGTGCGCAAGCCGAAGTGGTACGTCCTCGGCACGGAGGGAGCGATCGTGGCGGACTGGGC
>VBGE01000328.1 GCA_005880345.1 Chloroflexota bacterium
CGACGAGCCGGTGCCGGCGGACTTTCCGGCGAGAGTGAGCGTGCATCGGTCAACGGGCGTGGAGCTCCTCCATCTTCAGCCGCGCGATCACGCAGGCTTCTACCGGAACCTGGGCGACCATTTCGCCTGGGACGAGCCCCTCGCCGTGCCGGCGGAGGAGGCCAGGCGAAACGTCGCGGTGATGGAGGCGGCGACCGAGTCGATCCGGCTCGGCGGCGCTCAGCTGAGGGTGTCGCTGTAGTCAACCAACGGACGGGTGGTGGCGCTGGCCAGCCGCAGCACCGACCGCGCACGACAGATGCTCGCGCCTTACGCCGGTGCGGAGGTCCTCGATTCTTACGACGCTGTGCTCGCGCGCCCGGACGTCGACGCGGTGTACATCCCCCTGCCCAACAGCCTCCACAAGCCCTGGACGCTGCGCGCCCTGGCCTCGGGCAAGCACGTGCTGTGCGAGAAGCCACTTGCCCTGGATGCCGAGGAGGCCGAGGAGATGGCCCTGGCTGCGGTGAGGTCAGGCCGCCTCCTGATGGAGGCGTTCATGTACCGCTTCCACCCGGACATGCGCGAGTTCGTCAAACAGCTCACCGATCCGCTGCACGTCCAGGCGAGCTTCGGCTTCGACCTGCGGGATGAGGCAGACATCCGTCTCGACAGAGCTCTCGGTGGCGGCGCGCTGCTCGATGTCGGCTGCTACACGGTGAGCGTCGCTAGGTGGATCCTCGGCGAGCCCGTCGATGTTGCTGCGTCGGCCAGGACGAGGCGCGGCGTCGACCTCAGCGTCAGCGGGCTCCTGTCCTTCGAGGACGGCAGGACCGCTTCGGTTTTCGCCAGCTTCGAGTCGCCTGAGCTGCAGGACCTTGCCGCCGTCACGCGCGAGGGAGTGAGCCGGCGCACGAGGCCGTTCTCTTCGTGGCGCGACCCACACGACCCCTACCAGCTGATGATCGAGTCGTTCGGCGACTCAGTCCTGCAGAACACGCCGGTGCACATTCCACCGAGCGAGTCGATCGCGAACATGCGCGTCCTCGATCGCATGCGAGCCGCGTTCAGCTCCTGACCGACGCCGGATCAGGCCGGGTTCATGTCCAGGGTCTGGGTGCCCTTGAAGGTGATCGGTCCGCTGAACCCGGGCGACGTGCTGCCCGCGGCCATGTTCAGGTCGAGCGTCATGTCCACGCTGCCCGTGGAATGGCTCTTCACGATGCGCCGCGCGCCGCTGTCGATCCAGGAGGTGACATCGCTCTTCGTCGTGCCTTTCATGGCCATGCTCTGCAGCCCGGCGGAGCCGCCGGTGGACGGGAAGAGCGGGCTGCCGCTGCCGCCCAGGGAGGACATGTCAAACGTGAGGTCCAGGTCGCCGGTGATCTTCGACTCGACCACCGCGGCGTTGATGTTGCTCACCTTCTCGTCGCGCAGATACTTGTTGTCTGTCGCGACGTGGAGCTTGCCGGTGCCGCCCATGAGGTTAGTCTCGTCGTAGGTCTTGGTCCACGTGTCGCCAGGCTTGACGGGCTTGTCCGGCAGGATGGCGCTGACCAGGCCGCTGCTGGTGTCGGACACGCCGGGCAGCGTGCCGCTCGAGCCGCCCATCGCATTGCCGTTGACGCTGATGACATGACCGTCGGGCCCGACCTTTATCTGGACCGTCGTCGACTGCTTGGTGGTCGTGTTGGTCGTGCCGTTGACGGTGGTCTTGGCCGACAGGTCGGTGATCGTGACCGTCACGTCGGCGACTCCTGTGGAGTCCACGGAGTTGACCTTGAGGGTTTCCTTGCCGGTGGCATCGAGGTCGAGCGGAATCGATAGGCCCTGAGCTCCGACCGTGTAGTTGATGACGAAATGCAATGTGTACTTGTAGGTGTCGCCGGCTTTGTAGGCGAGCGAGATGGTGTGGGCGGAAACGGTGTTGATCGAACCGCATGCGGCGACCAGAAACAACGCAATCAGGGCCAGGCGTCTCACGCCGCTCAGACTACGCTAGGCCGCGGTTTTTGAATCCTTTTCGTCGGCACTCTCCGGCGTCGAAACAGCTTCCACGGCAGAGGTCATCGACGCCGCAGGCACGACCTGGCGGAAGCGCTTCAGCGCCTGGTCCCAGCCGGCCAGCATCTCGGCCGCGCGCCGGCTGCCGGTGCGCCGCGCGTGCTCTTCAACGAGGGCCCTGAGCTCCGCCGCGTCCTCCGCCGGCACCTCGCGGGCGACCACGCTGTCGGCGTTGAGCTGGTCCCAGTCGACCAGGTATGCCACCCCGCCGGTCATCCCCGCGCCCGCGTTCCAGCCGACCGGACCCAGCGACACGGCCACGCCTCCGGTCATGTACTCGCAGAAGTGGTCGCCCGCGCCTTCCACGACCGCCACGGCCCCCGAGTTGCGGACGCAGAAGCGCTCGCCAACCCTGCCCGCGATGAACAGGCGCCCGCCCGTGGCGCCATAGGCGATGGTGTTGCCCGCCAGCACGGCGTCGGCCGCGGCGTCGTCGGCAAACGGCCGGATCGCGATCACGCCGCCGCCCATGCCCTTGCCGACGTAGTCCTGCGCCTGGCCCGTCAGGCTGAGCTCGACCTCGTGGTCGAGAAACGCGCCGAAGCTCTGGCCGGCGCTGCCTCGGTACGCGCGCCGCTCACCCCGACGCAGCGATGCGCCCACCGTGCGCATCGAGTTGTCGATCTCGCCGCTGGGCGGGGCGGGCAGCGGAAGCTCTCCATTGCGCGCCCAGCCGCGCCGGCGGGGCTGCGACGCATCGGTCGGGGCCAGCACATAAGAAAGGTCGAGGAAGGTGTCGGGTTTCTGTTCCAGCAGCTCGACGCGACCGACGATCTCGCCAACGCCGCGAGCCCCCAGCCGCGCCAGGTGCTCGCGCACCTCCTCGGCAATGAGGAAGAGATAGTTGACTACATGCTCCGGCCTGCCTTCGAACTTGGCCCGCAGGTCCTCGCGCTGAGTCGCTATACCCGTGGGACACGTGTTGAGGTGGCACTGCCTCGCCATGTCGCAGCCGAGCGCGACCAGCAAGCCGGTGCCGAATCC
>VBGE01000329.1 GCA_005880345.1 Chloroflexota bacterium
GATCAGCGCCGGGAAGATGAGGATGTAGGAGAAGGTGGTCGTCGAGATCACCAACCCCAGCACCGCGGCGAAGTAGCCATGCAGACCGCCGCCTGTGACGAAGAACGTGATGAACATGAAGATCGTCGCGATGATCCCAGAGAGCACGTTCACCACGATCGGCGTGCCGAAACGAGCGGAGAAATAGCCGAGCTGCCTCGGCCCCGACCCGGCCAGGGCGCCGATGGCCATCAGCCGGTCGGAACCCATCAGCCAGGTGGTGCCGCTGGACAGCAGCACGAACACGAACGCGACCGCGGCCAGGTGGTTGAAGAAGGGCGCAGCGCTGCCGAACACGCTGCTCGATGCGAACTGGTAAGCGGCCACAAAGCCCGACACGTTGCTGAGCTGGTCGGAGGACAGGATGATTTCCATCTCCTCGCTGGCGTTGGTCTGGAGCTCGAAACCGATCCACTGAAAGACGATGACGCCGATCACCCCGATGATGACCGTGGTGTCGCTCGGCAAGAAGCCGCCGAGCCCGCCCTGGAAGCCGCCCTTGAGCCCGGCGACGACGACCAGGATGGCGAAGAAGGCGAGCAGTGCGAGCCGGATGATGGCGCCCAGGTTGGGCACCCACTTCATGTATCGCAGCGACAGGATGTTCATCGTCACCGCGACCCAGATGAACAGAAACCCGATGACCGTCTCAGCGCCCTGGTTGCCGGTGAAGCTGCTGCCCCACAGAGCGTCCATCGCCGCGATTGCGGTGGCGGTCAAGGTGCCGCCTAGCCAGATCGGGTTGCTCAGCCAGTAAAGGACGCTGACCACGGCGCCTGCGAAGTGGCCGTAAGCCAGGCGCACCCAGTCGTAGGTGGCGCCCTCAGTGGGAAAGGCCGCACCGAGCTCGGCCGTGATGAGGCCGTACGGGATGAGGAAGGTGAGACCTGAGACGACCAGCCAGAAGATGGCCTGGGCGCCATACGAGGACGATTGGCCGATCGTGTCGAGTGCGACGATGGCGCAGACGGTGAAGAAGATCATGTCGAAGCGGAAGAGCGACTTCTTGAGCTTGCGCTTTTCCGCTAAGAGCTCAGCGACGGCTGCGGTGTCCCCCATCCAAAACCCTCCCCTAAGGCTTCAATCTGACGGGTGGCTGAAAATCGCGACAATTAGATTCCCAAGGCTTCCGCCTGTCAAGGCAGGCGACCAGGAGAGGGTTAGCTACATGGCCACGACGACCGCCCGCGAAGTCCCCGCCGGCCGGGTCTCCGACCTGGTCCAGGCAGAGGAAGAGCGCTTCCGCAAGGCGCGTCCGCGCTCGCACGAGCTGTGGACGGAGGCGCGGGAGGTGCTCTCGCGGGGAGTACCGTCGTCCTTCCAGGACGCGGCGCCGCACCCGATCTTCGTCGAGCACGGACAGGGCAGCCGGGTCTGGGACGTCGATGGCCACGAGTACGTGGACTTCCACAACGGTTTTGGCGTGATGGTCGTCGGCCACGCCCACCCCAAGATCGTCGACGCGGTCAGCGCCCAGGTCCGCCGCGGCTCTCACTTCGCCCAGCCGGTCGAGAATGCCGTGGTCGTCGCCCGCGAGCTCTCGCGCCGCTTTCATCAGCCCAAGTGGCGCTTCACCAACTCGGGCACCGAGTCGACGCTCGACGCGGTGCGCATCGCCCGCGGGTTCACCGGGCGTGACCGCGTGATCAAGATCGAGGCGTCGTACCACGGCCACCACGACGCGCTGATGGTGTCGGTCGAGCCCCCGCCGGAACGCATGGGCCCGGCCGACGATCCCAACTCCTTCCCTCAGAGCGAAGGCATCCCGGCCGCGATCGTCAAGCTCACCACCGTCGTCCCGTTCAACGACCTGCCCGCCCTGGAGAAGGCGTTCGCGCGGCACAAGGACGAGGTCGCGGCGGTGATCGTGGAGCCGGCGATGATGAACGTCGGCATCGTCCTCCCTGACCAGGGCTTCCTCGGCCAGGTCAAAGAGGTCGCCCACCGCAACGGCGCGCTGCTCATCTTCGACGAGGTGAAAACAGGCGTCACCATCGCTCCCGGCGGCGCGACCGAGCGCTTCAAGGTGACGCCCGACCTGGTCGCTCTGGCCAAGGCGATCGGCGGCGGGTTGCCTTGCGGCGCCGTCGGCGGCCGCGAGGACGTCATGGGCGTGGTCGAGGAGAAGCGCGTGGCGCAGATGGGGACCTTCAACGGCAATCCGCTGACGATGGCCGCCGCACGGGTGACCCTGCTCGAGATTCTCGACCCCAAGGCATATGCGCACTTCGACGCCCTGGCCGAGACGTTGCAGGGCGGGCTGGATGAGGCGATCGCGCGCTACGAGCTGCCATTCCACGTCATCACGCTGGCCGCGCGCGGCGGCGTCACGTATCGCGCCAGGCGCGTGCGCAACTACCGCGACTACCTGGAGATCGACAAGTCCTTCTCGTACCTGAGCTGGCTGTACCAGTGCAACCGCGGGGTGCTGATGGCTCCGGGCGCCGAGGAGAACTGGACGCTGTCGGTCCAGCACTCGGCGGATGACGTGCAGCGCTACGTGGACAACTTCGGCGAGATGGCCAGGGACCTGCGCCAGTAGCGTTTCCGCGCCATAGCGTTTCCGCGCACTCCGCCGGAGAGTTGCTAGTCCTTTAGATAAGGACGGATCAGCTTGCCCAGCTCGTCCAGCTTTTTCAGCGCGGCGTCACGGCCGTCGGGCGGCACGTACCAGATCAAGCGCTCGACGCCGGCTTTGGCGCATTGCTCGATCTCCTGGGCGGTGGCGCGGGGATAGTAAGTGACCGGGATCGGCCCCCGGCCCGCCTCGCCGGCCATCCGCTGCAGCTCCGGGATGCGCTCGAGGACGTCACCGCGGTTCGGCATCCACCCGTCGGCGTAACGGACGACGCGCTCGAGGATCTTGGGCCCGCTGCCGCCGAGGATGACCGGCGGGTGCGGCTTCTGCACCGGCTTCGGGTAAGACCACATGGGGCCGAACTCGACCAGGTCGCCGTGGTACTCGGCAGCGTCGTTGATCCAGATGGCCTTCATCGCTTCGACCTTCTCGCGCAGCAGCTTCCAGCGGGTCTTGAAGTCG
>VBGE01000044.1 GCA_005880345.1 Chloroflexota bacterium
CGCTGCACCAGCTGTGGCGTGAGCGAGATCTCGGGGACGAGGAGCAGGACGCGTAGGCCACGGCTGAGCGCCTCCTCCGCCGCCGCGAGGTAGACCTCCGTCTTGCCGCTCGCGATGACGCCATGGAGCAGCGTCACGGGATTCGCGTTGATGACCTCCAGCGCGCTTCTCTGCTCTTCGGTCAAGACGACATCGTGAAACGCGGCGGCGGGGCCGGTGGCCAATTCCAGCAGCCGGCTGTGGCGCGTCTGCCGGCTCGAGGCCGACGAACCCGCCGAGCCGGAGGCGCGTATGCGCGGCGGCAGCATGGCGCGGATGACCTCGATGAGCGGGATCCAGTAGTGGTCGGCGACCAGCCTCGCCAGCTCGACCTGGTGCGGCAGGAGCAGCGGCTGGGCGCCGGCGGCGGCGATCGGCTTGGTCTCGACCCCCGGTTCCTCGGTGCCGAGCGAGACCACGAAGCCGTAGGAGCTTCGGCGGCCGAACGGGACCGTGACGCGGTGCCCGGGCACGACGTCGACGCCGTCAGGCACCGCGTACGTGTACGTCTCGCGGGCGATCCCGCGGGCGGCCTCGACGGCCACCTCGGCAAAGAGGGCCACTACTTCTTCAGCTTGGGGAGGACTTTGTCCAGGATCTTGTCCGCCATCTCTCGCTTGGTCGCCTTCTCCAGCTCGTGGCGCGAGCCGTCGGCGAACAGCAGCACGCCCGCGTTGTACTCGCTGCCGAACCCGATATCCCGGCGCGAGATGTCGTTGGCCACGATTCCCTGCAGTCCCTTGCGCTTCATCTTCTCGACGGCTTTGGCGTCGAGCTCGGAGTCTTCCGCCGCAAAGCCGACTCGAAAGACGCCATCCAGCTCTGGGTCTGAGGCAAGCGAGGCGACCAGGTCGGGGATCGGCGCCAGCTCGAGGCTGAGGCTTGGCGTCTCCTCGCGCCGGATCTTGCGATCGGCGAGGTGCGCGGGCCGGAAGTCGCCGACGGCGGCCGCCATCAGCAGCAGGTCGGCGCCGCGCAGCTGGGAGCGCAGCTCGGCCTGCATCTCCTCCGCCGTGTCCACGCGCTGAACGGCGATGCCGTGATGCTGCGGGTGGTTGGCCGTCGTCACGAGCGTGACCTTGGCTCCGCGGTCCGCGGCCGCCGCGGCCAGCGCAAAGCCCATCTTGCCGCTCGAGTAGTTGCTGATGAAACGCACCGGATCGATCGGCTCACGCGTTCCTCCGGCGGTCACCACGACCCGGCGGCCGGCCAGGTCGTAACGCGAGCGGGCCGCATGAACCATCGCGTTCAGCAGCGCCGCAGAGCCGGCCAGACGACCAGCCCCCTCATGCCCGCTGGCCAGGTGGCCGGACTCCGGCTCGACGATCGTGATGCCGCGCTTGCGCAATACGGTCACGTTCTCCTGGACCGCCGCCTTGGCCCACATCGCGTCGTTCATCGCGGGCGCCACGACCACGGGGGAGCGGGCCGCGAGCAGGGTCGCGGTCACGATGTCGTCCGAGCGTCCCGAGGCGATGCGTCCGATGACGTTGGCCGTCGCGGGCGCGACCAGGATCAGCTGCGCCCAGTCGCCGAGAAACACATGCGGCTCCGGCGAGGCGTCGGCGCTCCACATTCCGGTCAGCACGGGCCGGCCGGTGACGCCCGCGAACGTCGGCGGGCCGACAAACCGCATCGCCGAGGGCGTCATCGCGACCCGCACCTCGCAGCCGGCCTGGGTCAGCGCGGAAGCCAGGTCGACGATCTTGTAGGCGGCGATGCCGCCGGACACGAGCACCGCGACGCGCAGGCCGCGCAGCTCGTCGGGAATCGGCGTCGGATCTAAGGGCACGGCGCTAAGTTACGCGTTGGCGGGCGCCTTCGATGATCCGGCGGATCTCGGCCACCGCGCGCTCGATGTCGTCGTTGGTCACCACGTGCTCGTACTCGCCCGCGTACTTCATCTCGCGCTTGGCGATCTCCCGGCGGGAAGCCATGTCCTCCCGCGATTCGCTGCCGCGCTTCTCCTGCCTATCCTCCAGCTCCTGTTCCGAAGGGGCCACGACGAAGATGAACAACGCATCGGGCACCAGGCGCCGGACCTGCTCCGCGCCCTGCACGTCGATCTTCAGCACCACGTCACGGCCTTCCGAACGCGCCTTTTCGACGCGGTCGCGAAAGGTGCCGTAGAGGTGGCCGTTGTAGGTCGCGTGCTCGAGGAACGCACCGTGGCCCACCAGCCTGGCGAACTCTTCGCGCGTCAGGAACGTGTAGTTCTCGTCAGGCTTCTCGCCAGGCCGAGGCCGGCGCGTCGTGCCCGAAACCGAGTACACCAGCTGCGGGTCGAGCTCGAGCAGGCGATGGATGAGCGTGTCCTTGCCGACCCCCGACGGCCCGGAGATGACGATGAGAAGGCCTCGCCTCATTCCAGCGACGCCCAGAAGGTCGTGAAATCCGAAGGCGGTGCGGCCTCGAAGCTCATGTCAGCGCCAGTTCGCGGATGCCGCAGCCGGAGACGCCAGGCGTGGAGCATCGGACGGTCGAGGCCTGGTTCCCGGCTCCCGTATTCGCCGTCGCCCGCCACGGGGTGGCCGAACGCGGCGAGATGGACGCGGATCTGGTGGGTGCGCCCGGTGTCCAGGTCACAGCGCATGAGCGTATGGGTTCGCTTGCGCTCGACGACCTGGTAGCGGGTCCGCGCGAACCGGCCGCCGGCGACGACGGCCATGCGCTTGCGCTCTTTGGGATGGCGCCCGATGGGACCCTCGAGCTCACCCGCGTCCTCCTTGACACGGCCTGTGACTATGGCCAGGTAGGTGCGGCTCAGCGAACGATCCTTCAACTGGGCCGACAGCGCCCGGTGGCTGGTGTCGTTGCGCGCGACGACGATGAGCCCCGATGTCCCCTTGTCGAGTCGGTGCACCACGCCCGGTCGCGCCGCGCCGCCGACCTCGGACCACGCGCCGCCTCGGCCGAGCAGGGCGTGCACGAGCGTCCCCGTGTAGTGGCCCGGGGCCGGGTGGACGACTATGCCTGCCGGTTTGTCGATGACGGCGATGTCCTCGTCTTCGTAGACGACGTCGAGTGGGATCGGCTCCGCCGTCGCATCGATGACGTAAGCCTCCGGGATCTCGAACTCGACCACGTCGCCCCGCGCAACCCTGTCCGCCGGGTCGGCGGGATGCCCGTTGACGAGTGCGAGATGGCCCTTGATCAGGCGCGCCGCGGCGGAGCGGCTGAGGTCCGGCGCATGCTCGGCGAGGAACCGGTCAAGCCTGGGTGCGGCGGCGGCGGCCGTCAGGCGGCGGTTTTTGGACGTATCAGGTAGCCGCCGATGAGCAGCACGACGCCGACCGAGATGGCCGAGTCGGCCAGGTTGAAGACCGGCCAGACGTGGAAGTTGATGAAGTCGGTGACCGTGCCGTAGGCGATCCGGTCAAAGCCATTGCCCAGGGTGCCGCCGAGGATGAGACCGAGGGTTGCGTCGGTCCAGGGATTGCCCGGGTTGCGCACCACGTACACCACGAGCCCGATCGACACGACAACGGACGCGATGAGAAAGAAGGTCGCACCGGCCGGCGCTACACCGAACGCCGCACCTGAGTTCTTGACGTTGGTGATGCTGACCAGGTTGCCGATCACCTGCACCTCGGTGCCAAACGGCACTTCGGCGGTGACGAGGCTCTTGGTGATCCTGTCGACCACGAAGACGGCCACGGCCACGACGGCGAACAGTATGCGTCCGGTGGTCAGGACTTTTTCTTCAGGCCGATCCAGATCTGTTCTCCTTCCAGCATCAACTGCTCCCCATCGAAGCCGTCCTGCCGGCCGGGGTCGAGCGAGACCGATAGGGTCTCAGACTTGATGTAGTCGCCGTGGCGCTCGATCGCGCGCTGCAGCATGCCGTCCGCTTCGCACCTGGTGTCGATGCGGTCCTCTACGTTGAGGCCCATCTTCTTGCGACGGTCCTGAATGGCTCGAACTATCTCGCGGGCGAGGCCCTCGAGCTTCAGGTCTTCGGTGATTACGGTATCGAGCTTGACCTCGGGTGCGCCAAACGTGACCTGTTTCACGTTGAGCTCCTCACGCACGATGGCCGCGATGTCCTCGGGGAGCGGTTCGCCCGGCAGTGCGATGCTCGCCAGCGGCTGCCGGACCTTGAGGCGGTTCGCGTCGCGGGCCCCCAGGCCCGCCTCAACCGCCTGGCGGGCGCGTGCCATGTCGGCCTCGACCTGTTCGTCCCGATAGGGCTTCGGCTCCGGGAAATCGCTGAGGTGGACCGACTCGTCGTTGCCCAGGTTGCGGTAGATGGCGTCGGCGACGAAAGGCGTGAACGGGCCCATCAGCTGCGACACGGTGCGGAGCGTCTCGTAGAGCGTCTGATACGCGGACTGCTTGTCCTGGTCCGACTGCGACTTCCAGAAGCGCCGGCGCGAGCGCCGGATGTACCAGTTCGACAGGTCGTCGACGAAGCGCTGGATGCGGCGCGCCGGCTCGACCGGTTCGTAGCGGTCCATCCCGTGCGTGACGTCGTGGACCAGGCCGCTCAGCCTGGACAGGATCCAGCGGTCGAGGACGTGCCGATCGGCCAACGGCACCCATTCGCCTGACGGATCAAAGGAGTCGAGCCGTGCGTACTGGACGAAAAACGAGTAGCAGTTCCACAACGGGATGAAAAACTGCTGGACGGTCTCCTTGAGCACGGCGTCGCTGGTTCGGTAGCTCTCGCCGATCTGCGTCGAGGTGAAGAAGTACCAGCGCACGGCGTCGGAGCCGAACGTGTCGAACAGATAGTTCGGGTCGAGCACGTTGCCGCGGGACTTCGACGCCTTCTTGCCTTTGGGGTCGACGACGTGGCCGAGGCAGATGACGTTCCGGTAGGAGTTCTCCTTGAAGAGCAACGTCGAGATGGCGAGCAGCGTGTAGAACCAGCCGCGAGTCTGGTCGACGGCCTCGGAGATGAAGTCGGCGGGAAATGTCTGCTCGAAGATCTCCTTGCCGTGGCGCGGATAGCCCCGCTGCGCGAACGGCATCGAGCCCGAGTCGAACCACGTGTCCATCACGTCGGGCACGCGGCGCATCAGGCCTCCGCACTTCGTGCAGGAAAGCGTGACCTCGTCTATATACGGACGGTGGAGGTCGGCGTCCTCCTTCAGACCGAGCTCGGCGGCGGTGCTGACGATGCGCTTCTCATCGCACCCTTCGCAGACCCAGATCGGCACCGGCGTGCCCCAGAACCGGCTGCGCGAGAACTGCCAGTCGACGTTGTTCTCTAGCCAGTCGCCCATGCGCCCCGTCTTGATGTGCTCGGGGACCCAGTTCGTTGCGTTGTTGTTGGCGATGAGCTCGTACTTGCGCTGCGTAGTTCGGATGTACCACGCGTCGAGGGCGTAATAGATCAGCGGCGTGCCGCAGCGCCAGCAGAACGGGTAGGTGTGGAGGATGGTGTCGGCCTTGTAGAGCAGGCCGCGTGCCTTGAGGTCGTCCATGATCACCGGGTCGGCCTCCTTCACGTGAAGCCCGGCGAACTTCTCGACGTAAGGCAGGAACTTGCCGTCCAGGCCGACCGTGTGCTTGAAGGGAATGCCCTTCTCCTGGCACAGGCGCAGGTCGTCGACGCCGTACAGCGCGCTCGTGTGGACGACGCCCGTACCTTCGTCGATGGAGACGAAGTCCGCGTCGACCACGTACTGCGCCTTGCCCTGCTCGGGCACCGAGTACGGGTACAGCGGCTCGTATTCGAGGCCGACCAGGTCGCGGCCGAGCATCCGCTCTTCGACCTGCGGGGGCTCCTTCAGGACGGTGAGCCGCGCCTCGGCCAGGATGAGGTGCTCGTCGCCCTCCTTGACCTTGATGTAGACGACGTCGGGCGCCACGGCGAGCGCGACGTTCCCCGGGAGAGTCCACGGCGTGGTCGTCCACGCGAGGATCGAGGTTGTCGGATCCTTCTTCAGCCGGAACTTGATGTACACGCTCGGGTCCGGCACGTTGTCGCGGTAGCCCTGCGCCAGCTCGTGGCTCGACAGCGGCGTGGCGCACCGGGTGCAGTAAGGCGCCACGCGGAAGCCCTTGTAGACGAGGTCCTGCTTCCACATCTCGCTGAGCGCCCACCACACCGACTGGATGTACTCGGACGACAGCGTCCAGTAAGCGTTCTCGTAGTCCTGCCAGAACGCCATGCGCTCGCTGAAGGCGACCCATTCGTCGACGTACTCGTAGACGCTCTGCCGGCACAGCTCGTTGAAGCGCTCGACGCCGATCTCGTTCTCGATCTGGAACTTGCCGGAGATGTTGAGCTTCTTCTCGACCTCGATCTCGACGGGCAGGCCATGCGTGTCCCAGCCCGCCTTGCGTTCCACGTAGAAGCCGCGCATGGTCTTGTAGCGGCCGAACAGGTCCTTGAACGCGCGGGCAAGGATGTGGTGGGTCGCGGGCTTGCCGTTGGCGGTCGGCGGCCCTTCATAGAAGACGAAGCGCTTCTTGCCCTCGCGCAGCCGCAGGGACTTCTGGAAGGTGTCTTCCGCCTTCCAACGCTCCATGAGCTGCTTCTCGAGCTCGGGGAAGCTGACCTTCTGATCGACTTTCTCGAACACTCTCACTCCACAGGAATACGTGCCGGCCGATTCCTGGGACGAGCCCTTGACGGACCCGCGGTACCACCCAGATTCCCAAGGCCACCACCTCGGACTCTC
This sequence comes from Chloroflexota bacterium, assembly GCA_005880345.1. Classification (GTDB taxonomy): domain Bacteria; phylum Chloroflexota; class Dormibacteria; order Dormibacterales; family Dormibacteraceae; genus 40CM-4-65-16. The sequence goes on from VBGE01000044.1 coordinate 6,672, forward strand.
AAGGGTTTGCGGCTCGGGAGTGATCTCGGCCGCGCCATCGGCCGCCCCGTTCTCACCTTTGCGGGGCTCTCTGTCGACCGCTCAGACGCGCCTAACTGTCTCCGTCAACGCCGTCAGCGAACTCTGATTCTACCTGCGAGGTGCAAGGGCGGCATAGATGCCGGACTTGGCGGCGGTCCATGCAGGGTCGAAGCCGATGGTGTGAGTGCAGGACCACTGTGCGCTCTGGGCAGACCATGAGGTGACGACCGCCTCGGCGGCCGACGGATCGCGCACGAACAGATGGATCTCACGCCGGCCGGCCCAGGTGACGCGACCGATCTGGACCGCGTTGTCGCCGAGCTCGGCCAAGAGGCGGTCTTCGGCCTCGTTGACCTTTTTCGCCTCGTCGGCTGATGGCAGACCATTGCCGTCAGGCTGGCGCAGCGGGATGACGGCCGTGAGGTGGAACACGTGCTCGAGGTGATCGATCTGCTTGAGCGCGGTGTTGACCGAGACGATGACCGGACGTCCATCGCGCGACTCGCCCTGGCCGAGCGTGTACTGCTCGCCCGTCGCCTTGCCACGCATCCCGGCGACCTGTGCCACGAATTGCAGCAGCGGCACCGCGCCGCCAGGGGCCGACTTGGCCGCGTCGATGGAACCGATCCACCGTTCCACGTCGTCTTCTCCCAAGCACTCATCCAGCGTCAGGAAGAGGACCTGGCGAACCAGTTTCTCATCGGATTTCTTGAACTGCGGATGAAACAGGACGACGTCAAATCGCTCGCGTGACTCGTCAAACGAGGAGGCGATCCGAAACTCGTCCGGCGCAAAGCGCTTGCCACCTATCTCGAGGCCCATGGGCGCTGATGCCTGGCGGCTCGCGTGGTACTCCCAGGTTTGGTCAGGCGGCGGCGACGAGCGCAGCCACTGCTCGGTCAGGCGGCGCAGCAAGAGATTGCCCTCGACGGTCACGGTGAGGTTGTGCATCGCTGTGCGGCCGCGCCCCAGCTCCCAGGCGATGTCGGGATGGAGCGCGTGCACGTTCGCCGAGATCTCGTCGACGAGCGGCGATCGTCCCAAGGACCGGTCGGCGA
>VBGE01000330.1 GCA_005880345.1 Chloroflexota bacterium
ATCCCCGCCGAGAGGGCGCTCGGACCAATCGGCTTCGAGCCGGCCTTGTGGTTCGACAGCCTGACGATCGCCGGCGTGCACCTGATGAGGGTGAAGCGGGCACCCGACGGCCGGCTGGCCACCGACGCCTGCACCGTGGCAGGTGTGCGTCCGGGCCAGCTGATCCGCGCCTCGCAGCGGCGGCGCCACTGAGCAGATGGCTCTTCCCCATTTATGGGGGGTACCGCCGCAGGCGGGGATGGGGCTGCACCGGAGGGGCCAGCGCCGGAGGGGCAGTTGCCGTTTAGCCGCCCTCTCCCCGGCCCCTACCCTCAAACGTGTACGTCGTGTTGTTGATCATCACGTTGTCGACGAGCACGGTCTGCGTGCCGAACATCCAGCCCGCGTCGGTCACCAGCTGGATGCCGGTCACCACGTCTGATCCGTACTTCAAATCCGCCGTGGCGAAAGTGTCGTAGAACATGCCACCGGGCAGCTGGCTCGTGTCGACGAAGCTCACCGGGGTTGCCAGGTTGCCGGTGTTCTGCCAGACGTCCTGCGGGCAGCCCGTGTAGTTCGGTGGAGGGCCGATGTAGACGAATGCGTTCTTGCCATCGACGTTGATCTGGAAGCGCGGGGCTCCGCCGCCGCAGCTGCCTGCCGTGAACTTGTAGTCCGTGCTGAGGTTCTGGATCCGGGCGAAGGTCATTCCCGAAGGCACCTTGAAGTCGATGCCGCCGAATCCAGCGCCGGCCGAGCGCAGCTGGATCGCCGTGTGGGACGCGAATCCTGGATGCACCCGCGACGCATCGCCGAACAACGTGTAGCTGGCGGCGGCAGAAGCTGGAAGAGTGCCGGCCAGCACCCCGACCGCCACAGCCGCGAACACGCCGAAAAGCCTTTTGAGCATCACAACACCCCCTGCTTATGAAACCGACGAGCCAACTCTGATTATCTCGCTCAGAGGGCAGCCAGGTAAATCCCCAGGAGGTCCGCGGCGGGATACTTGCCGGCCACCTCGTCGGCCGCCCGACGCAGCGCGGACTGGCCGACGTCGAACTGGCTGATGTGCTGGGCATGCTCCGCGCGAGATAGCGCATCACGTGCGGCAGCAAGAGGCAAGACGTCACGCCATGCGGGATCCCGTGCCGCGCGCCGATCTGCTTGCCCATCATGTGGCTCAATCCGGATGCCGACGCGCCCGGCAGCGTGAACGAGAACCACGCCGCCACCTGATTTTCGGTGCGGACGCCGGCGTCGTCGGGCGCGGCCAGAGCGCGCGGCAGCGAGTGGAACAGGCGCCGGATCGCCTCCAGCGACATGACGTCGTTGAAGGGATGCTCGCCCTCGGCTAGGAATCCCTCCACTGCATGGTCGAGCGCCCGGATGCCGGTCGACAACCACAGGTGCATGGGCGTGGCCAGCGTCAGGTCGGCGTCGTAGATCACGGTCTGCGCCATCAGCCGGGCATCGCGCATGCCTGCCTTGTCGCCGGATTCGTCCGTATAGCCCGCGCCCGCCGCCAGCTCGGCGACTGAAAGCGTGGTCGGCACCGCGATGTGGGGGAGGGCGCGGCCATCGCCATCCGCCAGGCGAACCGAGATGATCTTGGCCGCGTCGATCGCGCTGCCGCCGCCGAAGCTCACGATCGCACGTGCGCCGGACAAACCGATGTCCTCCGCCCCCGCGCGTATCTGCTCCATCGGTGCGTGCTGCCCGATGACGACAGTGGCCGCCGGCTCAAAGCCGAGACGCGCGACTGATGGCAGGAGGGAGCGCGTCGTGACCAGCGCCAGACCTGATACCTCGAGACGTTCCACCTCGGCGGGCAGCTGTGCGATCGACACCGTGCCCCAGTGGATCGTGCGCGGATTCGAGTACGTGAAGAGGTGGTTCAACCTCTGGTCATACTAAGTTTCGTGGCTGTCGCACACGGCGCCCGCATCGTCCAGGCGGGTGAGCCGCTGGTATCAGCGCGCGCGGCGATGCTCCTGGTCCACGGCCGCGGCGCGACCGCGGAGGACATCATGACCATCGCCGCCGAGGTGCACCAGCCGGGCTGGGCGTACCTGGCGCCGCAAGCAGCGGGCAACGCGTGGTATCCGAATCCATTCACTGCACCCATCGAGAGCAACGAGCCATACCTCAGCGCCGCCCTCGACATGCTCGCGCGAATGCTGGAGATGATCGAGAAGACGGTGCCGGCGCAGCGCGTCGTCCTCCTGGGCTTCTCGCAAGGGGCCTGTCTCACGCTCGAGTTTTCCGTCCGCAACGCGCGCCGTTACGGCGGCATCGTCGGTCTCAGCGGCGGCCTCATCGGGCCCGACGCCACGCCACGCGACTATCCGGGCAGCTTCGACGCAACCCCCGCGTTTCTTGGCTGCAGCGACGTCGACCCGCACATCAGGCGCGACAGGGTCGAGGGTCTTCCGGCCCGCCGCCTCCTTCTCGTACACGGTCATGATCGCCGACATCTCGAGGGCGCCGGCGGTCGGCGCAGCACGGTCGTAGAGGTCCCGAACCGTGTCGGTGATGGGCGTGTACGCGCCGGCTCGGTGGTACACCTCAGTCGCTAGGTGGAGGTCCTTGTCGGCGTCGCGCAGCGCGAACGTCACCGGCTCGTACCTGTGCTCCACGAAACCGGCACGACGCATCGTGATCGTCGGTGCAAAACGGGTCAGCAGGTCGAACACCGCTTCCTTGTCGAGGCCGGCGGCGGCGCCCGCTGCGACCAGCTCGGCGGCCATCGCGCTGACCGTCGTGAGCGCGGTGTTCGCGACGAGCTTGTACTTCGCCGCGGACTCGGCGTCCTTCATCCGCCTCACCTCGCCGAGCGCCTCCAGCACCGGCCGCGCCTTTGCGATCGCGGCCTCATCGCCCGCCGCGAACAGGATTCCCTTGCCGGCCTCCATCGCCGTGGTGCTGCCCATCACCGGGCAGCCGATGAACTTCGCGCCGCCGCGCTCGATGGCCGGCTGCACCTCGCGCACGACATCCGGCCCCGCGGTGCTCATCTCGATGAACACCTGGTCCCGGGCCGCCGAGGCGGCGCCGTTTCCGCCGAGGTAGGCGCCTCGTACCGCTGTGGCGTCGGTGAGGATGGAGATCACGACCTCCGCGCCGCGCACCGCCTCAGCCGGGGTCGCCGCGACCTTGCCGAGCCCCAGCGCCTCGGCTCGCGAGCGCGTGCGATTCCACAACGTGAGCTCATGGCCGGCCGCATGCAGCCGCTTCGCGATCGACCCACCCATCTTGCCTGTGCCGAGGATCGCCACCTGCATCAGCTCTTCTCCTTCTTCTCGTCCTCTTCGGCTTCCTCGCCGTGCTGGACGATGTCGCCAGGCTTGAAGAGGACGTCCTGGAGCACCGTTCGCCACTTCGGCTTCCGCCGGGCCAGCGATTCGAGCGCCATGGCGAAGTGCTTGAACTCCTCCTCCTGCGCGTCCTCCATGATGGACCTCGCCTCGGCGTCGCGTTCGACCGACAGCCGCTGCTCGTACCAGCCGATCGCCTCCGCCTCCTCCTGCAGCGAGGCGGCCAGCCTCGCAAACGTCCGCACCTCCTGGCTCAGCTCTTCCGGCGGTTCGTGATATTGGTCTGTTGGCATAGCAAGGAAACGCGCGCCAGACGCTTAAATAGCGCAGTGAACATAGGCAACATCGCGGTGTTCATCCTGGTCGGCCTGGTCGCCGGCTTTCTGGCGAGCCTGGTCGTGATGGGCCGGGGCCGGGGCTGGTTCTGGAACCTCATCATCGGCATCCTCGGCGCGATCCTGGGTGGCTGGCTGGCCGGCCTGCTCCACTTCTCGATCGGCTACGGCATCTTCGGCCAGATCGTGATCGCCTTCGTCGGCGCCGTGATCCTGCTCCTGATCTGGCGCCTGCTCTTCCGCCGCGGAAAGAAATAGAGCCAAGGCTCTTCCCCATTCATGGGGAAGTACCGCCGCAGGCGGGGATGGGGCTGCGCCGGAGGGGCTTAGCCTCACAAGTTGAATCACTCCGATCTCGTCGCCCTGCTTGAAGGCGGGGTAAACGCCCGCGGCGGGAGGTGGGCCGACCTCGGAGCGGGGGAGGGGGCGTTCACGCTGGCCCTGGCCGACCTGGTCGGACCAGACGCTCACATCACCGCCATAGATAAGGACGCGAGCGCGCTGCGCGGGATCAGCAGCCAATTCGAAACCCGCGTCGCCGACTTCACCAAGCCGCTCGACCTGCACGACCTCGACGGCGTGGTGATGGCCAACTCGCTTCATTTCGTGCGCGACAAGCAGCCGGTCCTCGAAGCGGTGCGAGCGATGCTCAAGCCAGGCGGACGGCTGATCATCGTCGAATACGGAGCCGATCGCGGCAACCCGTGGGTGCCCTACCCATTCACCTATCCGCAGTGGGAAAAAATCGCGGCCCGGGCCGGCTTCGAGAGCACCAAGCTCCTGCACACCATCCCGAGCCGCTGGCTGGGGAGCATGTATGCCGCCATAGCGTGGGTTCCCTCTCCCCTTCAGGGGAGAGGGTCAGGGTGAGGGGGAAGAAAGAAGATCGGGGAGAGAGGCGCGAAAGAAGCTACTAAAACGCCTGGCTCTGCGACTCCGCCTGCGACGCGTGCCTGCCGCGGTGCCGGCGCATCCAGTGCCGGATCATCACGCTGCGCCTGTCGCCACCCTGGCCGCCACCGCCGCCTCCCGGGTTGAACCGCTTGGTGACGCCGCCGAGCTTGGCGCCCCACGTCACGTACTTGCGGAAGCGCTCCTCCGCCTCGCGGGCGATGCCGATGCGCTCCCCCCGCGTCTCCTCGCGGAAGCGGGCGATGCGGCCGGCCGCCGCCCCTTCCTTCTCCTCGGGCGTCGAGCCCACGTTGATCTCCGGCAAGGCGCCGATGACCACGATCTGGTCGTCCTCGACGGCGACCTCCACCCCCGTGAACCAGCCGTCCGGGAGCCTTCCGGCAAACCAACCCTTGATCGTTCCGAGCTCTTGATCATTCATGTATTACATAATTACACCGTTAAAGATCCAACGTCAAGGGGAAGAGAGCTGTTCGATGACCTCGCGTAAGCTGCGATTCACATGGGGATGATGCCACCGGGCTCGCACGGGCCCGTGATCTGGTGGGGCGGATGGGGGCGCGGCCGGCGCAACCCGGAAAGTGGGCCGGCGAACAGCGGCCTGACCGGCGACCCGACCCTGGAGCCGCCGCAGCAGCCCGAAAGCCCCAAAGACCTGCGCGGCCGCTGGGAGAACCTGAAGCAGTCGGTCACCAGCACGACCGCCGCCCTGCCGCAGGTGCTGCGCCTGGTGTGGGAGGCCAGCCGCCCGATCACGATCGGCCTTTTCCGGCATCGACATCAACAAGCACCACCTGGCCGACAGGGTGGCGTTCTCCACCCTGGGCGTGCCGTGGCTGCCGGGCCCGACCTTGACCGCGGTCCAGATGATCGTTCTGCTGGCCGGGCTGCAGCTCGTCATCTTCGCCGTCAGCGCGCTCCTGAACACCCTGCGCAACATCAGCCAGCAGCTGCTCCAGAACTCGGTCTCCATGCGCATCCAGCTGATGGTCATGGAGAAGGCCGCGTCGCTCGACCTTCAGTTCTATGAGGACCCCGCGTCCTACGACCTGCTGCGCCGTGCGCAGAACGACTCGGTCAACCGGCCGGTGCTGATGATCGCCACCGCGTTCGGCCTCCTCCAGACGCTACTGACGCTGGTCACGATGATCGCTCTGCTGTTCGGGGTCAGCTGGATCCTGGCCGTCGTGGTGATCCTCTCGCCGATCCCCGCCTTCATCGCCGACACGCGATACGGCTGGCGTGGCTACAACATCGCGCGCTGGGGCTCGCGCCTGCTGCGCCGCATGACATACATGGTCAACCTCGTCACCACCGACGCCTTCGCCAAGGAAGTCAAGCTCTTCGGGCTCGGCCAGTACTTCATCGAGCGCTACAGCCTGATCGCCAGGGCGTTCTACGACAGCCAGAGGTCGCAGGTGGTCCGGCGTTACATGACCGGGTTCGCGCTCGGCAACCTCAGCACGATCGTCACCTCAGCCACATACCTCTACATCGCGCTGCAGGCGATCGCCGGGCGGCTTTCCCTGGGCAGCCTGACCGCCTACACGCAGGCGGCGATCCAGGTGCAGAACTCCATCCAGAGCGTGCTCGGAGGCTTCTCCGGGATGTACGAGCACAACCTCTACCTGAACAACCTGGTCGAGCTGATGGCCAAGGAGCCATCGATGCCTGTCTCCGGGACGCCGAAGCCGGTGCCCCAGCCGCTGCGCGGCGAGATCACCTTCGAGCACGTCACGTTTGCGTACCCGGGCGCCGAAAGCCCCGCCCTGACCGACCTTTCGTTCACGGTCGCGGCGGGGGAGACGCTCGCCGTGGTCGGGCGCAACGGCGCCGGCAAGACCACTCTGTTCAAGCTCATCTGCCGGCTGTACGACCCGATCGAGGGCCGCATCCTGATCGACGGGATCGACATCCGCGAGTTCGAGCCGGTCGAGATTCGCCGCCAGATCGGAGCCATGTTCCAGGACTACGTCGACTACCAGGCCACGGCGGCGGAGAACATAGGCCTCGGCAACGTGCCCGCGATCACGGACCGCGACGCGATCGTCAGCGCGAGTCAACAGGCGGGTTCGGACGAGCTCATCGCGAAGCTGCCGGCGGGCTACGACACCGCCCTGGGCAAGTGGTTCGACGCCGGCGTCAACCTTTCCGGCGGCGAGTGGCAGAAGGTCGCTCTCGCGCGCGCGTTCATGCGCGAGGACGCGCGGATCCTCTTGCTCGACGAGCCGACCTCGGCTCTGGACGCGCAGGCGGAGTACGACCTGTTCGAGCGCCTGCGCTCGCTGACCCGCGGCCGGACCGCGGTCTACATATCGCACCGTTTCTCGACCGTGCGCCGGGCGGACCGC
>VBGE01000045.1 GCA_005880345.1 Chloroflexota bacterium
GACGCGGAACATGTGGATGACCACCATCACGATCAGGATGTTGGCGCTCCAGAAATGGACTCCGCGGATGAGCCAGCCCAGGTAGACCTGGTTCTGGATGAAGTTCACGCTGTCGTACGCGACGGCGGGGTTGCCGCTGGCGTCGGGCACGTAGTACAGGGCCAGCAGGACGCCGGTGAGCAGCTGGAACACGATGAGGATGAAGACCATCCCCCCGAAGCAGTAGTAGAAGGCGTTGGCGAAGTTGGGGACGCGCTGATAAAGGGCCTCGTCGACCGCCTTGGTGAATGGATAGCGCTCATCGAGCCAGTCGACGACCGCCACCTGGATGTCGCGAGGGTGCGGGATCGCCATGTCAGAAACCCAGCTCGAGGCCCTCGACCTGGATCTGGTTGGGGCTGTCGCCCTTCTTCCAGGTGAGATGCGATAGCGGATAGGCGGCGGGTCCGCGCAGAACCGTCCCGTCGATGTGGAATCGGGAGCCGTGGCACGGGCAGTCGAACGTCTTGGCGTCGGTGTTGAACGCCACCGAGCATCCGAGGTGCGAACAGTTCTGGGCGAAGACTTCGACCTTGCCGCCGGCTTTGACCACGAAGCCGCCGAACGCCAGGTCACCGGGGGCATTGTCCCCACCGCCATCGGCCATGACGAAGGCCGCGTTCGGGCTCGTTGGGGTCAGGATGCGCGTCGCGGAGTTGTCCTCCAGCTGGTCGAGTGGCGTGTCGAGCGCGATCGCGAGAGGCTTCTTCTTCTGGCCCGACGGCGCCGCCGGCCACAGGTAAACGAGGATCGGGAGGCCACCCGCCACCACGGTTGCGGTCAGAAGGCTGGCGAGCCACCAGCCGAGAAAAGTTCGGCGGGAGTATCGCCTCAGCGCCGAAGCGTCTGCCATCCGGCTCAAATGTTAACGATCCAGGTAAGGCGGCAGGCCGACCGCCCGGCGGGCCTCGACCAGCGTCTGGCGGGCGACCTCGCGCGCCTTGAGGCTGCCGTCCTCGAGGATCGCGTTCACTCCCTCGGGTGAGAGCTCGGCGCGGACCTCGCGGAACGGCCGGAACATCTCGATCAACCGCTCGGCCAGGAGCTTTTTCTTGTCGTAACACCCGATCTGGGCCTTGCGGCACAGCTCCCAGTAGTGCTCCCAGTCGTCGAAGAAGATCTTGTAGAACGCGCAAACGTTGCACAGGCGCGGGTGGCCGGGGTCGGTCCTGCGCGGCCGCTTGACGTCGGTGACCATGCTGAGCACCTGCTTGCGGATGACCTCGGGCTCATCGGTCACGCCGACGATGTTGCCCACCGTCTTCGACATGCGCTGCTTGCCGTCGGTGCCCTTGACGAGGGGCGTCTCGGTCAGCAGCGCCTGCGGTTCGGGGAAGACGGGCGCGTAAATCCGGTTGAAGCGCCGCGTGACCTCCCGGACCAGTTCGAGGTGGGCGAGCTGGTCCTTGCCGACCGGCACGCCAACTCCCTTCACCATCAGGACGTCCGCGCCCTGCAGCACCGGATACGAGAAGAGGCCGAGGTTGACGTTGTCGGGGTGCTTCTTAGCCATCTCCTTGAACGTCGGCACGCGCTGGACCCAGCTGAGCGGGGTGACCATCGAGAGCAGAAGCGTCAGCTCCGCCACCTCGGGCACCTTCGACTGCAGGTACAGCACGCTGCGGTTCGGGTCGATCCCGACGGCGAGAAGGTCGGCGGCCAGGTCGAACACCTTGTCCTCGGCCTTGTGGCCGTCGGGCTCAGTCGTCAGCGCGTGGTAGTCCGCGACGAAGTAGAAGCATTCGTACCGGTCCTGCAGCTCGACCCAGTTCTTCGCCGCGCCCAGGTAGTTGCCGATGTGGAACCGGCCGGTGGGCCGCATGCCGCTGAGGATTCGGATTGATTCGGCCACGGCGAACGAGTGTAGCCCGAGCATTACGATTGAATTCAGTTGCCAGACAACGACCTACCAGACGGCCCTCCGCCCGAGGCATTGGGGCTCGGCTCGAGGGCGCTGCGGAACACGATCATCGTCCTCGCCGCAAAAGTCGTCGCGCGCCTGATCGCGCTCGTGACGGTGCTGTACATGGTGCGCAAGCTGGGCCCGGCCCACTACGGCTCGTTCACCGTCCTCATCAACTTGAGCGCGATCGCGAGCGTCCTGCTGGACCTGGGCTTCAACGTGCTCTTCGTCCGAGAAGGCGCCCGCCACCACGACCAGATCCAGCGATACCTCCGCAACGTGATGTCGCTGCGCCTGATCATGTCGATAGCCGCCTTGGGATTGCTGGCAGTGCTGCTCGCGCCTCTCCATCTGACCAACCTTCTCGTCCCGGGGTTCGTCCTGATGGTCCTGACCTCTTACTCGACGTTGCTGCGCAACGGCCTCTACGCCGTCCAGCAGCTCGGCTACGAAGCGATTGCCGTGATCCTGGAGAGCGCCATTCTGCTGGTCTTGATCCTGTACGGAGGGCGCACGGGTCAGCCGGTCGAGTACTACATCTGGGCTTACGCCGCGCAGTACGCGTTCAGCTGCGTGTACTTCTCCATCGTGCTCGCCGTCAAGCGCCTTGCCCTGGTGGGATGGGCCTTCGAAGTCCCGTTCTTGCGCGAGTGGTTCTGGAAGGGCCTGCCCTTTGCGTTGACGTTTGTCCTGACAATCCTCTATTTCCGCATCGACCAGCCGCTCATCGCGGCGTTCAGAGGCTTGACCGAAGCCGGCTGGTATGCGGCTGCTTACAAACCGATCGAGTCGCTCCTGTTCGTCCCCATCACATTTCTTTCCATCGTCTTTCCGGTGCTGAGCGTCTATCACCACCAGCGTCCCGCCGAGCTGCTCGATGCGGTCAATCGTTTCTACAAGGCTCTGCTGCTCATGGGCTGGCCCGTGAGCGTCGGCATTTTCGTGCTGGCCCGCCCGCTTACGCCGCTGTTGCTCGGCCGGGACTTCCTGCCGTCGGAGGCGGCGCTCAGGGTACTGGCCATTGCGCTGGCGATCGCATTCGTGAACAACGCGTTCATTGGCGCGCTCAACGCCTCCGACCGGCAGATCTCCTTTACCTGGGCGGCGGCCTGGAGCGTGGTCGCCAACCTCGCGCTGAACCTTGCTTTGATCCCTGTTTTCGGCTACCAGGGAGCAAGCTGGGCGACGGTCATGACAGAGCTCGTACTGGCCGTCGCCGGCTGGATCCTGACCGCTCGTCACGTGGGGCGGGTGGCGGTGGTGTCGTTGAGCTGGCGGGTCGTCCTGTCGGGCTTGATCATGGGTATCGCTATCTTTCCGCTGCGCGACGTGGGCGGCTTCATGGTCGCGATCCCGATCGTCGCCGGCGCAGTCGTGTACGGCGCCGCGGTGCTCATCCTCCGTGCGCTGAGTGGCGATGAGATCGCGTGGGCGCGCCGCGCCCTGGCGCTGGCCCGATGAGCAGCCGCCCTCTTTACCTCAAGCCTCGCGGCGCGGCCCAGCCCGTGCCCTGGGAGGAGATCGCGGTCGATGCGCCGGAGGTCAGCCCGCAGACGCCACTGGCGGACGCGCAGTTCGTGGCCCTGGACGTGGAGACGACCGGGAACTCGCCGTTTCTCGTCCTGGAGATCGGCGCCGAGCGCTTCACGCTCGACCGCACCCTGTCCTTCTTCGACACTCTGGTCGACTGCCGCGCACCCATCAACCCCTACGCCAAAAAGCGCCACCACATCGACCGCTCGATGCTCATCGGGGCGCCGGAATTCAAGGACGCGCGCCGGGGGTTCCTCCGTTTCGCCCAGGGAGCGGTCCTGGTCGAGCACAGCCATGACGCGTTCGACACGTGGTTGGTCGGCAGGGGGCTCGAGAGCCCGCTCGAGCATCCGATCATCGACACCACAGCGCTGGCGCGCCTCGTCCTCGACCTGCCCAAGGGCCAGACGCCTGGCCTGGCGCGCCTGGTCGAGGAGCTCGGCCTGGACGTGACTCCAGCGCATGCCGCCCTGGATGACGCCCGCGCCACGGCCATGGTCTTCCGCGCTCTGATCGCGCGAGCGCGTGAGCTCCTGGGCTGGAATACGGTCGGCGAGGTCCTGGCCGCGCTGCCCCGGCCGGTGGTCGACCGGACTGCTACTCGAAGAGGGCCAGCTGCAGGTCCGGCTCGGGGTGCTCCAGGCCGGACAACCCCACCCCGATCAGCCGCACCGGCCGCGACTCCACGTGCGACTTCTCCAGCGCCGAGCGGGCGGCGCGGAAGATCGTCTCGACGTCGTCGGTCGGGCTCGTCCGGCTCACCTGGCGGCTCACGAGCTTGAAGTCGGGCAGCTTCAGCTTCACGTAGATCGTCCGCGCGCGGACGCCATCCGTCTTCAGCCGCTCCGTCACGCGATCCGTGAGGTCACGCAGCGCCGTCTCGAGCTGACCGCGGTCGCTGACGTCGTTCTCGAACGTTGTCTCGGCGGAGATCGTCTTGGCGGGCTTGCTGCCGTCGACCGGCGCCCGGTCGCGGCCCTGGGCCAATCGCTGCAGGACGGCCCCGTTCGTGCCCAGCGCCTGGACGAGTCGCTGCGTCTCATATGCGGCGAGCGCGCCCACGGTGCGCAGACCCATCGCGTGCAGGCGCTCTTCGGTCTTCGGGCCGAGCCCGGGGATGACCCCGATCGGCAGCGGCGCCAGGAAGTCCGCCTCGGTGCCGGGCAGGACCAGGACCAGGCCGTCGGGCTTGCGCGTCCCGCTCGCCACTTTGGCGACGAGCTTGGACGTCGCTGCGCCCACCGACGCGGTCAGGCCCACCTCGGTGTGCACCTGGAACTTGATCCTGCGCGCCACCTCCTCCGCGGTGGAGGTGCCGTGGCGAGTGCGCGCGGTGACGTCGAGGTACGCCTCGTCGAGGGCAACTCCTTCCACCAGCTCGGGCGAGGTGAAACGGCGAAAGATCTGGTGGACGAGCCGGCTGGCCTCGCGGTAGCGCGCGCCGTCGGGCGGCATCACCGTCAGCTGGGGGCAGAGCTGCATGGCCTCGTGAAGCGGCATGGCCGAGCGCACGCCGTAACTACGGGCCTCATAGGAGGCCCCCATGATCACGGCCCGGCGCGACCGGCCGGCGACCGCGACCGGGATGCCGCGGAGCTTGGGGTCGTCGCGCTGGTGGACCGACGTGTAGAAAGCATCCAGGTCGACGTGGAGGATCGTTCGGGGCCAGTTCTCCGGTCTCGGCAATGCGCCGAGAGTGTGCCACAAGGCATTGTGGCCCACAGGCAGGTTAGGCCCCCGGTTTAGCTCCCCAGGGCGGCGGTCACGTTGGAGAAGACGTTGGCGATCTGGTTGGCCATGGTCAGCAAGACCACAAGGACGGCGAGGGAGACGAGCACGACCACGCCGATCGCGCCCAGGACGATCCCGATCGTGATGCCCGCGGCCGATCCCGTCGACGCGCCCGGAACCTGGTTCGGCACCCAGGTGTAGCCGTTCCAGCGCCAGCGCCGGTCGGGCGAAATGGCCGGCTTCCACTCCTTGCCGTCCCACCACCAGACCCCGTCGGGCGAGAAGCGCGGTGGCGGCTGCGGAGGGGTGGCCCCCATGCCGCTGAACGATAATCCCGAAAGATGAAGGGCGTGGATTGAAGGGGGTCGTTCTCGCCGGCGGGACCGGAAGCCGCCTGCACCCCTTGACGCGGATCACCAACAAGCACCTTCTGCCGCTCAACGACCGCCCGATGATCAGCTACGCCATCGAGGCCCTCGTCGGCTCCGGGGTCGGCGAGATCATGCTCGTGACGGGCGGCACGCACGCGGGGGAGTTTCTCCGGCTGCTGGGCAACGGCAACGAGTTCGGCATCGACAGGCTGTTCTACGCCTACCAGGACAAAGCCGGCGGCATTGCCGAGGCCCTGGGGTTGGCCGAGAAGTTCGTCGCCGGCGACAGGTGTGTCGTGCTTCTCGCCGACAACGTATTCGAGCGGTCGATCAAAGCGTGCGTCGAGGCCTTCCGCCGGCAAAAGGGCGGAGCTCGCGTCGTGCTGTCCCGGGAATCCAACGCCACGCATCTGCGCCATCTCGGCGTCGCCCAGTTCGACGGCGACAAGCGGATCGCACGCATCATTGAGAAGCCGGAGGACCCGCCCAGCGATTTTGCAGTAACGGGCGTGTACTTCTATGACGACTCGGTGTGGCGCGTCCTTCCCGAGCTCAAGCCATCGGGGAGAGGGGAGCTGGAGATCACGGATGTCAACAACTGGTATGTGCAGCAGGGATTGATGGAGTACGACGTCATCGATGGTTTCTGGGGCGACGCGGGGGAATCGATAAGCGCGTACTACGCCGTCAACGACTTCGTCCGGTCCCACGTGGCGAATAGAGAGTCGTGAGCATCGAGGGCGTCGTCCTGAAAGAGCTCGCCACTCATGAGGATGAGCGAGGCTTCTTCCGCGAGGTGATTCGCGAGACTGACGAGTTCTTCGAGCACTTTGGGCAGTGGAGCCACTCGCTGATGCACCCCGGCGTCGCGAAGGCCTGGCATATCCACCAGAAGCAGACGGACTGGTGGTACGTGATCGGATCGCTCAAGGTCGCCCTGTACGACACGCGCGGCGATTCCCCCACGAAGGGCCAGCTGATGGAGTTCCTCATGGGCGACGGCAAGCCGGCGTGCTTGACGATCCCGCCAGGCGTCGCTCACGGCTGCCGTGCGCTGGAGACCACGCACGTGCTGTACATCACCTCGAGCGTGTACTCGCCCGACGACGAGGGCCGGATCCCGCACGACGACCCGACCATCGGCTACGACTGGACTGCCGGACCTCCGATCAAGTGAGCCGCTCGCTGAAGCGGCTCCTCGTCGCGGGCGCCGCCGGTTTCATCGGCTCGAATTTCGTACGCCACCTCCGCAGCACGCGGCCGGACGTCGAGATAACCGTGCTCGACAAGCTCACGTATGCCGGCAACCTCGCCAACCTGGTCGAGTTCGAGGGCCGGCCCGGTTATCGATTCGTCCATGGCGACATCTGCGACGTGGACCTGGTCGACTCGCTTTCGGCCGAGACGGACGCCATCGTCAACTTCGCCGCGGAGACTCACGTCGACAGGTCTCTGATGGATCCGTTCGCCTTCATCGAGACCGACATCAGAGGCACCGCGGTGCTGTGCGAGGCGGCGCGCAAGCACGGGCACCAGGTGTTTCTCCTCGTCAGCACCGACGAGGTTTACGGCGAGGTGCGCGAGGGCCGCTCCACCGAGGACGTGGCGTTCCGGCCGCGCAGCCCGTACTCGGCAAGCAAGGCCGGCGCCGAGCACATCGCGTGGGCATACGCGGAAAGCTTTGGCCTTCCCCTTCTCGTGACGCGCGGCTCCAACAACTACGGCCCGTACCAGTATCCCGAGAAGCTGATCCCGGTCCTCATCACCAACGCCATCGACGACATGCCGCTCCCGCTGTACAACGACGGCTCGGCGGTGCGCGACTACATATTCGTGGAGGATCACTGCCGGGCCATCGACCAGGTGCTGCACGAGGCGCCGCTGGGCAAGGTCTACAACGTCGGCACCGGCGTCGAGACGACCGGATTGGGGGTGGCCCAGGCAGTGCTCGACATCATGGGCAAGCCGCGCAGCCTGATCCAGTTTGTCGCCGACCGGCCCGGCCACGACTATCGGTATGCCGTCGACATCTCGCGCATCACGGCGCTGGGCTGGGAGCAGCGGGTCACTTTCGCCGAAGGCCTGGAGCGCACCGTCCAGTGGTACGTGGAGCACCCGGAATGGTGGCGGCCGCTCAAGTCCGGCGAGTACTGGGAGTACTACCGCCGCAACTACCGGCCTCTGGTCGGCTAGGCGGGTTCGGGCGGAGCCTCGGCCTCGAACGTGGCCATGTTCTCGGTCTCGGTGTGGGTCTCGGCTGCGGCCGGAGCCTCTGGCATCAGGCGCCAGACGCCGCCGTCCCACCAGTAGTACCCGTCGCCTGAGCGAAGCGCGGAGGGAGGCACTTCGCGGGACGACTCCCTCCAGGCCTGCCCGTCCCACCAGTACGAACCGTCGGGCGACATGTGCACCCCGCCCATTCCCGCCACGGCCGGGACGAGCGTGGTCGGGCGACGGCGGATGAGGATGATCGCGAGGACGGCGAGCGCGATGAGCAGCACTATGACGATGGCCTCGCTCCCGAGTCCTGACACCAGCATGACCGCGCGCGCGAACACGTTGCCTGGATGCTCCGGCCACTCCGAGGGCGGGATGGTGCTGGACGGCGCGAAGTCATATTGGCCCTTGGCCTGCACCGCAGTGGACGTGTCGAGGTCGTCCTTTGTCGACGCGGCCGCGATGAGGAAGTAGTCGTTGCCCTTGACGAACGCGATGATGTCGACGTAAGCGGATTGCGGCGGGTCGGCCAGATGCACGCCGTAATAGGTCGACGTGATGCCGCCGACAGGCACTGTGTGGATGAAGTACTGGTTGGCCCGGTCGGTGCTCTCCGAGGTGCCCAGCCA
>VBGE01000331.1 GCA_005880345.1 Chloroflexota bacterium
GGGTCAGGCTGAGCGAGCTTCGGAGCTGGCCCACCAGGCCGGCGGAGTGGAAAGTCGATCCGCTCGTGACTCGGGCGCGCTCGACCAGGACGGTATCGCTCCAGCCGAGTCGCGCGAGCCAGTAGAGGATCGCCGCGCCGCCGACTCCTCCGCCGATGACGACGGCGCGGGCGTTGGTCCTCAAACGGTGGTTAGGCTGGGGCTTCTGCGGGGCCGATGGTTGCGGTGGCCGTCGATTTGCGCTGCGCGGCGGCCCAGTAGATGACGCCGACGAGCAGGATCAGGCCGAGCGTGAACTCGTAGATCGGGATGTTGGCCAGGAAGGCGGGCACTGTGACATTCGGGAGGGCGCTGAGCGGCGGGTTCTGGCCGCCGACCACCGCGTTGCGCGGCCACAGGAAGTTGATCTCCATCGCGACGCCCCAGACGAGGCCCGCGATGTTGATGGGCACGCCCCAGCGTCCGAGCTTGAACGGCGCGTCCTCCTTGGGCCATCCCTTGAGTCGCGCCAACAGAATGCCGAGGTTGCCCAGGATGTACGAGAGGTAGATCATCCCCGTTGCGCCGATGGCGATCGTGGCGGCACCGGCGTAGTAGAGCAACGGCAAACCAGCCAGCACGCCAATCACGATGCAGGCCACGATCGGCGTGTGCAGCGTCGGGTGCACGGTGCTCAACGTGCGGGCGAATGGCAGCTTGCCGTCACGCGCCATGCCGAAGGCGAGGCGGATGGTCGATGTCTGGATGGCCAGGCAGCAGACGTAGATCGCGGCGAAAACGACAAACAAGTAGAGGTTGGCCAGCCAGCCCGGGAAGTTCGCGGTGATGATGGTCACCAGGGGAAAGGGATACTTGCCGGCGCCCGTATCTGCGACGAACTTGCTCATGTCTCCAGGGATGGCGATCACCGTCGCAAACAGGAAGATGGCGCCGATGATGGCGGCCCCGATGACGGCGGCGATGACCGCTCGCGGCGCCTCCCGCCGCGGGTTTTTGGTTTCCTCGGCCAGAGTGCTTGCCGTGTCGAACCCGTAGATCACGAACAGGGACATGAACATCGCCGCCAGGAACGTGCCCGTCTGGTTGCCGAGGCCTGAACCCAGGTAGCTCGTGTCGGTGAACACCGACACTGATTGGTGGTGAAAGAAGAGGACGAGGATGATCGCGAACACCACCATGCCAAGGATCTCGAACACCACGCCGGTGTTGTTGACGATTGCAACCAACCTCACGCCGAAGATGCTCAGGAGCGTTGTGCTCAACAGGATCAGCCACGCGACGTTGCGCTCGGAGTCCGCCGTGTTGGGGATGTTGAGCCCGAGGTTGTCCAGCAGTGGGATGAGAACCTGGGGGACAGTCCAGACGACGGCCGCCACGGTCAGGATGCCGGCGAACAGGTAGATCCAGCCCGTGAACCACGAGAACGTGCGGCTGGACAGGTACTTCGTCCATTGATACACCGAGCCCGCGACCGGGAAATGTGAGCTGACCTCGGCGAAGTTCAGCGCGATGATGAGCTGCCCGATGACGACTATCGGCCAGCTCCACCAGAAGAAGCCCCCGGCGAGCGAGATGCCAAGGATGAAGAGGGTGAAGATGCCTGTCGACGGCGAGATATAAGAGAACGCGACCGCGAAGCTCGAGTAGACGCCGAGGGCCCGCCTGAGCTCCTGCTTGTAACCGAACCTGGCCAGGTCACGAACGTCAGCCTGGTGTGTTTGTTCCTCCAAGGCTTCTCTCCCCTAAGTTTGTAACGAGCCGTTCAGTCAGGGAGCGAAGCTATCACTACCTCGCGGTGCCGTCAACGCTCGCGCGTGGCGCAACCACCGAAGCGACGGCGGCTCCCAGCCAGGCGCCGGTCAGGCCCAGCAGCGTTCCGACGAGCAGCGTGAGGACGACCGGCACCACTCCAGCGTGGCCGAAGCCCATGATCGCGGCCAGGCTGTCCGCGGTCGGGCCGAAGCCGTACCGCGCGTGGCCGACCGCCAGCGGCAGCAGCCAGGAGACCAGCCCGATCCCGGCGCCCGCGGGCACCGAGATCCGGCCGCGCCGGTCGTCGGCGCCGAAGATGAAGCCGAAGAGGAAGGGCGCCCACCAGGCACCCCAGACCACGCCGAGCAAGGCGAAAAGGCACGCGGCCAGGACCTTGATGTAGAGCCTCACGGTGACAGGCTCCAGGTGGTCCGGCCGTCCGCCGAACCGGCGGCGGTGGCGCTGAGCATCGGGTCGAGCAGGCCGTCCCACCAGGTGTCGACGCGGTTCGTGTACCAGCTCGACGCCGGGTTCTC
>VBGE01000375.1 GCA_005880345.1 Chloroflexota bacterium
CATGAACGGCTCGGGGTTCCATGGCTCACCGGTCCCGCCGAGGATGCGCAGGCTCGAGAGGTCATGCCGCTCCGGCACCTCGTCGCCGTGCGTCATCAGGCCCCGGACGAGAGTGGGGGAGACGCCGAGCACTGTCACGCCGTGGTCCTCGACCATCCGCCACAGGCGATTCGCGGCGGGATAGTCCGGCGTCCCCTCGTACAGCACCATCGTTCCGCCGAGGATGAGCGTGCCGAAGATCA
>VBGE01000376.1 GCA_005880345.1 Chloroflexota bacterium
TGGCGATCGCCTCCGGTCCGTAACCCGAGAACAGCGGGATGATCACAGCGCCGACCTTGGCCGCGGCCAACACGGAGACTGCGACCTCCGGGCACATGGGCATGAAGATGCCGATGCGGTCGCCCTGCCTGACGCCGAGCCTGCGCAATGCGCCGGCGAGTCGCGACACCTGGCTGTCCAGCTCCCCATACGTCAGCCGGCGCACGTCGCCCGGCTCGCCTTCCCAGATGATCGCGAGCTTGCCGGCAAAGTCGCCGTCGCGGTGGCGGTCCAGGCAGCTCTGGACGATGTTCATGCGCCCGCCGACCCACCACTTCGCCCACTGCTTGCCCTGCGAGAGGTCGACGACCTTGTCGTAGTCGCGATAGAAGGCGATGTCGATGTCCTTGATCGCGGCGTCCCAGAACCATTCGATGTCCTGGTCGGCGCGGTGCAGCAGCTCCTCGAAGGTCTCGATGCCGTGCCGGTCCATGAAGCGCTTGAGGCGGCTGCGCTCGACCACTTCGGTGCTGGGTTTCCAGATCACGTCCCCGATGACCACCGGCTGCATGGGTTTAATTGTCACCAGATGGCTGGAACCGAGCTGCCCGACGACTTCGCCGCCTCGCTGACGCGGGTGCTGGACCCGGCCCAGCCTGAGGCCGCCGCCGAGATCATCGAAGCCGCGACCATGCTCGACGATGTCGGCCTTCGCCGCTTCCTGCAGCTCTTCGCCGCCCGTGTCCGCGCCTCGGACGCCAGCGCCAGCAGCGGCTTGACGTGCACGCGCGCTGCCCGAATCGCGTGCTGCTGGGCGTAGCACCAGCGATCCCATGCCCGCTCCACGGTCGAGTCGACGAGCTCCATCCATGCCTCGTCGTGCACGCCGGTCGGCGGCGGCAGCGTCAGCACCTTCCATTTCCTGTCCTCGCGCACCAGGGTCATGACCGGCTGGCCGCCTGGACGGCCGTTGTGCCGGAGGGGCCGAGGGTTTTTCGGGTTGGCCGCCATCAGCCGCTGCTGGACCGCGAACACCAGGTCGTGCGCCGCATCCAGCGTGGCGGCCGGCACGGGCGGGTTTCTGCGACCCAGGCGGATCTGGAGGGCGCGGATCGACTCCCGCAATCTCAGCGGCGCCTCCGCCGCATTGTTGAGGCGCAGCATCTCGACGTCCTCCAGGAGGACGTCGGACTCGGCGAGGAGGAAACGGCGGTGCAGCTCGGCGGCCTGTTCGATGGCGGACATAAGCCGCACGATGTGCGCCGAGAGGCGCACGTGTCAAGTGGCGATTTACAAGTCAGGCGATCTTGAGTAGCCGCCTGCCGTTGTCGACCAGCACCTTCTGCAGCACCGGCTCCGAGATGTCCAGCCCCTTCAACTCGTCCAGGCAGCGCTGCGGCTGGATGAACGGATAGTCGCTGCCGAACACGAACTGGTCCTGCAGCCGCCCCTTCATGTCGCGCATCACCTCGACCGGTATGTAGCGCGGCGCCCAGCCGGAGATGTCGATGTTGATGTTCGTTTTGTGCAGCGCCATCGCGAGCAGCTCGAGATGCCATGGGTATCCGAAATGCGCCGCGATGATCTGCAGGTCGGGAAACGCCGCGGCCGGCGCGTCGAGCCAGATCGGCCGCGCGTAGTCGATCCGGATGCCCTGCCCGCCCGGCTGGCCTGCCCCGATCCCGCTCGTGCCGGTGTGAAACAGCACGACCAACCCGAGCTCCTGACATTTCTCGTAGAGCGGCCAGTGCCGCTCGTCGTTGGGCGCGAACGCCTGCAGCGAAGGGTGGAGCTTGACCCCTTTCAGCCCCAGCTCGGGGAAGCGGTCGAGCTCGGCGACCGCCCGGTCACCCTTCAACGGGTCGACGCTCCCGAAACCGACGAAGGTCGATGGAAACTCCCGGCACGCCTGTGCCACCAGGTCGTTCGGCACCCGCGGCCGGCCCGTCGCCGTCTCCGCGTCCCAGGCCAGCAGCACGGCGACCATGTCCATGGACTCGTACTCGCGGGCCAGCTCCTCGAGCGTCAGGCGTGAGACCTTCGAGCGGAAGTACTGCTCCGCCGCCTCGACGTATCCCTTCATCGAAACGTCAAGCCATTCGGGGGTCGGCAGGTGAACGTGAAAATCGATGGCCTTCAAAGCGACACTAAATGCTGATGGAAGCGACCCTCCTTGTGCTGGCGGGCGGCATGAGCCGCCGCATGGGCAGGCCCAAGCCCTGGATCGAGGTGGGGGACACGGTCCTCCTTCGTTACGTGGTGGAACGGCTCACCGCCGCGTTCTCGGAGGTGATGGTCTCCTTCAGCGAGCCGGAGCAGATGGAGCAGCTCGTCCCGTACCGGGTCGTGTTCGACCGCAAGCGCGGCGCGGGTCCGCTCGCCGGCCTCGAAGCGGGCCTCATGGCCGCCCACCACGACATCGTGTTCGCGGTCGGCTGCGACATGCCGTACGTCGAGCGCTCGACTGCGGAGCTGGCGGTGGCCGCTGCGAGGAATTGCGACGCCGCCATCCCTCGACACGATGGCCTGTTCGAGCCGGTGTGTGGCGCGTACAGCAAGTCCGCCCTCCACGCGATCACCGGCGCGCTCGACGCCGGCAACTTCGTCGCCCACGACGTGGCGGATTACCTCGACGTGACCTGGCTCGAGGGGCTCGACCCCGCGCAGTTCGAAAGCCTCAACACGCAGTCCGATCTGGAGCGATTCCATGCCGCGTTTTCGGCCCAGCGATAATTGGGGCGGCTGCTTTGAAGATCGTCGTCACCGTCAAGCAAGTTCCGGATCCCAACTCCACCCTTACCCTCGAGGCTGACAACACCATCTCGCGCGAGAAGGAGGTGGTCCTCGACCCCGGCGACGAGTGCGGCGTCGAAGAGGGGCTCCAGCTCAAGGAGGCGCACGGGGGGGAGGTGATCCTCGTCTCGATGGGCCCCGAGCGCGCCAGGGACGCGATCCGCAAGGGACTGTCGATGGGCGCGGACCGCGGCGTCCTGGTCACCGACCCGTCGCTGGAAGGGGCCGACGCGTTGCTCACGGCTCGCGTCCTCGCGGCCGCGATCAAGCAGGAGCAGCCCGACCTTGTCATCTGCGCCACCGAGTCCTATGACGGCAGCACCGGGATGGTGCCGCCGATGCTCGCGGAGCTGCTCGGCTTCCCGCAGCTGACGTTCGCCAAGAAGGTCGAGATCGACGGCTCCACGGTGAAGGTGCACCGCCAGACCGCCGACGGCTACCAGGTCGTCGAGGCCTCGACGCCGGCGTTGATCAGCGTCACGGCCGCCATCGCCGAGCCTCGCTACGCGTCGCTCAAGGGGATCATGGCCGCGCGCTCCAAGGAGATCAAGCAGGTGTCGGCGTCCGATCTGGGCGTCGAGAAGACCGAGCCCGCCGAGACCATCGAGAGCGTGGCCGACGCGGAGACCCGCAAGGCCGGCGAGGTGATCGAGGACGACGGCAAGGCTGTCGACAAGATCGTCCAGGTCCTCGCCGCGGCGAAGGTGCTCTAG
>VBGE01000377.1 GCA_005880345.1 Chloroflexota bacterium
GTCATCGGCGGCGGCGCGCAGGTGGGCATGGTGGCGCAGGGCGCCATCTCCGAGGCGGACCGCCACAACATCCGCGGCGAGCGCATATCGGTCGACACGATCCCGCTCGTCGGGGAAGAGCAGCTCGCGGATGCTGTGCGAGCCGTGGCCCGGCTGCACCGGGCACGCACGCTGGTCCTCGCAGGTGCCCTGATGGGGGGCGACATCTCCAATGCCGTGCGGGAGATCCGCGCCGCGGGAATTCTTGTGTTGTGCACGAGCATGGCGGGGTCGGTGCCGGACGCGGCCGACGTCGTCGTGAGCGATCCGGTCGAGGCCGGAGTGATGGCGGTCATGCTGATCGCCGACACCGCCAGGTTCTCGATCGAGCATGTGCGGGGCAAGCGGTTCTAAGTTCCGGATAGTCCGGACTAACCGGGCTTCTGCCTCGAGACAACCTCGCATAGTCCGGACTAACCGGGCAACTGCGTCGGGCTAACCTCGGATCGTCCGGACTATCCGGGATCTAGCCCACTTCGTGAGTCTTGACGCTGATTGACATGGTCCCGGTCGCCGAGCCGACGTAGACCCCGCGCGTCGGCGCCGCGTCCGTGTAGTCCCGTCCCACCGCGAGGCGAACGTGATGCGGCGTCGTACGCACAGGATGCGTCGCGTCGAAGCCGACCCACCCGCCGCCTGGGATCCACGCCTCGGCCCACGCATGTGACGCGGCGACGACCTTCTCGCCCGGCGTGTGGATGTAGCCGCTGACGTAGCGCGCCGGCACTCCCATCGTCCTGGCCACCGCGATGAACAGGTGAGCAAAGTCCTGGCACACACCCGCTCGCAGCGACAGCACGTCGTCCACAGCGCTGTACACGTTGGTCACGGTGCGGTCGTACGTGAACTCTCGGCTGATGGTCAGGGTGAGCTCGTCCAGCGCCTGCTCGACCCCAGCCGGCGACGACGCATCGGCGATGACGTGCCGACGTGCCAGCTCACGGACTCCATCGACGTCTTTCACCGGCGCGCGGAAACGAAGGAAGTCCTGCACGAGCTCCTCGCCCGTGTTTGCATCCCGATCCAGACCGGTCTCGACCACGGACCGGCTGATCACGCTCATGCCGGAATGCGGGCGCACGAGGTTGAAGTAGTGGACGTGATTGCCGTAGCCGTCCACATAGGACCGCGCTTTCACGCCGTGGCTCAGCTCGAGCCGGAAGTCAACGCACCGCTGACCGTTGCCGTCCATCGGCTGCAGGCGGACCTCCATCACTGTCTCCGCGATCGGTCCGTCGTATCGGTACCGCGTGCTGTGCACGATCTCCAGCTTCATTGCTGTTGCTGTGGCATGCCGCGACCCTCCTCGCCGGAAACAGCCGCCGGCACCTTGCTCGGATGGAAGTACGTCTCCCGGAGCGCGACCTCCAGCTGGCGAAGCAGGCTGCGACACTCGGCATCGAAGTCGAGCGGATGCTCCGCGATCGTTTCGGTGTTGGCCTGCTGGTACATGCCGTTGAGGCGGACCAGCAGGCGCAGCGGTTTCGACCGGCGCGCCTTGCCTTCGATGCGGGACACCGCCTCGAGCGCGGTCGACGATGAGAATCGCGCAGACCGTGGCAGCGACTGATCGAGGATGAGGCACTCGATCACGCGGTCCGGCGTAACACCACCTGGATAGCGCGATTGATAGGACTCGAACGCGAAGCACGACTTCAGCACAGCCGTCCATTCGAGCTGGTCCTCGGGCGCGTCCGCCAGCTCGGCGGATTTCTTGGTCACGACCGACGTGACGTTGGCGGCCCGCTCGACGAACTTGCCGAGCCGCACGAAGTCGCGTGCCTCGTCGTGGAACATCGTGTCCTCGAGCAGGCCGTCGACCAGGCGGATGCTCATCTGCACGTCCATCAGGAAGGGATAGAGGTCCCGCTGCCAGGCGGACTCCTGGATGCGCCAGTGCAACGCGTTGACCTGCTCGTACAGCTCGGTCGGCAGCGACGGGCGGACCGCCTGGGCCGCCAGCCGAGCCGCGGCAAAGCTCGCGCGCACCGACGGGCCGAGCGTTCCCGCGACGACCATCTCGATCGCCTCGTCGCGGCGGCCCGTGTCGCTGCCGCGCCACCCTGCGAGCTCCATGAAGCGCACCCAGAAGTCGGGGCCGGGCTCGTCGCTGCGGTCCAGTGAGAGGGCCACGTGGACGCCCAGGATCCGGGCGAGGTGGTCGGCGCGTTCGAGGTGGCGGCCGAGCAACGTCAGGGACGTCGCGGCGCGGCTAAGCATTCGCGGCCTCGAAGTCGTCGTCGTCGGCCATCACCCACGTGTCGCGGCTGCCTCCGCCTTGCGAGCTGTTGACCACCAGCGACCCAGGCTTGAGGGCGACGCGGGTCAGGCCGCCCGGCGTGACGTAGACGTCGGGCCCCGTCAGCACGAACGGGCGGAGGTCCTGGTGGCCGCGGCGGAACCCACTGCCGTCCAGGACCGGCTGCACCGAGAGCGGAACCACCGGCTGGCCGATGAACGCGCGCGGGTTGGCCACGATGCGATCCCGAAACTCCTCTCGCTGCTCTTTCGTGGAAGCAGGACCGATCAACATCCCGTAGCCACCCGATGTGTCGACCGTCTTCACGACCAGGCGGTCGAGGTGCTCGAGCACATACCTCCTGTCTTCCTCGAAGGCGCAGAGATACGTCTGGACGTTCGGCAGGATCGGTTCTTCGTCGAGGTAGTAACGGACGATTTTCGGCACCAGCGCGTACACGGCTTTGTCATCCGCCACGCCGTTGCCCA
>VBGE01000378.1 GCA_005880345.1 Chloroflexota bacterium
CAGAATCCCGCGCAACTTCTCTCGCGGGGTTGTGATCCGCGCCCACGTTTGCGGTGCGCGGAGTGCGTGCTCGTCCCATGCCGACGCGTCCGCACGCGGCCAGCGCAGCTCGCGCACCACGCGATCGGCCGCCTGTGGGCTGCCAGTGAACCGGGCCAGCACGCGGCCGTCGGAGAAAAGCTCGAGTGCGGAGGGCGCGATCGCGGCGTGCATCGCCTGAGTCACAGAGTCCCAACCGCCGTCAGTCGAGACCGTCACGTCATGCAGGGGTTTCGGAAAAACCTTGAACGAGGCCGCGACGACCACACCGAGCGACCCCAGCGCGCCGTAGTGCAGCTTCATCATGTCGTAGCCGCTGACATTCTTGACCACCCGCCCGCCGCCGCTGGCCAGCTTGCCGTCGGGCAGCGCGACGCGGATGCCGAT
>VBGE01000379.1 GCA_005880345.1 Chloroflexota bacterium
CTGGAGCGGGTCGCCCATGCCGCTCGCCCTGCCGCCGCCGAGCGGCACGACGGCCAGCTTCGCCGCCGCGGCGTCGCGCAGGAGGCGCGCGAGCTCTTCGGCGCTCGCCGGCTTCTCTGCCGTCGGCGCCTTGCGTAGGGGCCCCCGCGAACTCACGGCGAAGCCTCCGAGTTCGTGGGGATCCGTCACCACCATTTGGCCTC
>VBGE01000380.1 GCA_005880345.1 Chloroflexota bacterium
ATGGGTCGGGAAAGATCTTGCCGGGGTTCAGGATGCCGTCGCCGTCGAAGACGCCCTTGAGGCGCTGCATCGCGTCGAGGTCATCCGCGGAGAAGATCCACGGCATGAACGCGCTCTTCTCCAGCCCGATCCCGTGCTCGCCTGAGAGCGCACCACCCATCTCGACCACCGCGCGCAGCATCTCTTCGCCCGCGGCCTCGACCTGGTGCAGGACCTCTCGGTCCCGCATGTCGAACAGGATGTTGGGGTGCAGGTTGCCGTCGCCGGCGTGAAACACGTTGGCGACGGGCAGCGCGTAGTGAACGCCGATCTCACCGACAGCGGAAAGGATCTGCGGCAGGCGCGAGCGCGGCACCACGCCGTCATGAAGGTAGTAGTTGGGCTTGATGCGGCCGAGCGCGCCGATGGCCCCTTTGCGACCGGCCCAAAGCAGCTCGCGCTCCGCCGGAGTCTGCGCCTCACGCATCGCGTAGCCGCGGTTGGCTGCGAGCACGTCGTGTATCGCGGCCATCAGCTCCCGCGTCGATTCGCGGGTGCCGTCGACCTCGACGAGCAGCACGGCGCCGGCATCGGTGGGGTAGCCCGCGTGATAGTGCGCCTCGACGGCCCCGACCGTGACGTTGTCCATCATCTCCAGCGCGGACGGGACGATGCCGTGCCCGATGACCGCCGACACGGCCTGGCTCGCGTCTTCGATGCTCGGAAACGCGGCCAGCATCGTCGCGATGCTGGGCGGTATGCGCAGCAGCTTGACCTTGATCTTCGTGATCGCGCAAAGCGTCCCTTCGGAACCGACGAGCACGCCACACAGGTCGAGCCCGATGCGGTCGGGCGAGTCGCCGCTGACCCAGTGCACGCTGCCGTCCGCGAGCACCACCTCCATGCCGAGCACGTGGTTGGTGGTGACCCCGTAGTAGAGGCAGTGGGGGCCGCCGGAGTTCTCAGCGGCGTTGCCACCGATCGTGCAGGCCTTCTGGCTGGACGGGTCGGGGGCGTAAAAGAGTCCGTGCTGGGCCGCGACGAGCGACAGCTCCTGGTTGACGACGCCGGGCTCGACCAGTGCGGTCTGCGCGGCCGCGTCGATCTCGATGATGCGGCGCATGCGCGTCACCTGGAGAGCGATGCCGCCACGGATGGTGACCGCGCCGCCGGACAGGCCGGTACCGGCGCCGCGCGGCACGACCGGGATGCGGTGCTTGGCGGCGATCTTGATCACGTCCGACACCTGCTGTGTGTTCGACGCGAGCACGACCGCGTCAGGCATGGCTCCCTCGATCGAGCCGTCGCGCTCGAAGATGCGCAGGTCGTTGTGGGACGCGATCACCGCCTCGCGGCCGACCGCCCGGCGCAGCTCCTCGGCGATCGACTCAGGTAGCGGCATCTTGAAACGCCTCGAAACGGCGCGTCATCGCGCCTGGGATGCCGCCGGCCTCGGTCGGCTGCATGCCGACGATGAGCAGGGTGAGCCAGCGCCGGCATTCTTCATCGGACGGCGCGCGGTCGAAGCGCTCGAAAACGGCCTCCTGGATTCGGTTGTGCGGCGAGACCTGGATCGTGAACCAGACCGAAAGGCCGTCGGGGGTGACTGTGTGATGGGTCTCGTCCACCTTGCGGTTGACGGGCAGGCGGAGCGGCTTCGCCTCTGCCGCGGCGCGCAGGCGGGCCGCCTCGCTCTCGATGTCCATCTCGTAAGACCACTTTAAACTCGGTGGAGTGACCGGCCGCGAACGGGTCCAGGCTGCGCTGGCGATGGGTGTCGCCGACCGTCCACCCGTCGGTGCCTGGGGCCACGCATATCGCGAGGAGTGGTCGGCGGCGGAGCTGGCGGCGGTCACCCTCGAACGCGCTCGGCGGCTGGGTTGGGACTTCGTCAAATTTCAGCCGCGCGCCAGCACGTTTGCCGAGGCATTCGGTTCGACGTACCACCCGTCGGGCCACCGGCTGCGCGCGCCGATCCTCATCAAGC
>VBGE01000340.1 GCA_005880345.1 Chloroflexota bacterium
TTGACTTTCCTCCGCGCGAGCGCTTGTTTCGTGCGTGCTTGACGATCCTGCAGGCGGAAGCCGCCACCTACCACCGCAAGTGGGCGAGCGAATTCCCTGAGAAATATGGCGTGGATGTGCTGGGCCACATCCGTCACGGGCTCGGCATCCCGGCCGTCGACTATGTCGCTGCGATGCGGGAGCGGGAGCAGCTTCAGGTGATGGCAGAGCAGGCGATGGAGGGCATCGACGCACTCATCCTCCCCGCCACCGCGATCGTCGCGCCGCGGATCGATGCCGGCAACGAGGTGCGCGAGCCGTTGGCGCGATTCACGCGTCCATTCAATGCGACGCGCCAGCCGGTGGCCGTCGTGCCGGCGCCGGTGGATGGCCTGCCGGTCGGCATCCAGGTGGTCGGTCGTGATAACCAGGGCACATTGCGTGCGGCGCGCTGGCTCGAGCAGCAGTGGAGGTGAAGTCGAAGGACCTCTTCCCCGCGATCTTCAGCAGGCACGCAGCCGCGTATCAGCAGCGGCTGGTCGAGATCATGGCCCGTGGCGAGGCGCGGGGGCGACGGCGGGTGCTGGAGCTGCTCGCCGCGAAACGGGGCATGCGCGTGCTCGACATCGCGTGCGGGCCGGGCACGTTGAGCCGGCCCATCGCGGCCCAGGTCGCACCCGATGGTGAGGTATTCGGAATCGACCTGGCGCCGGGGATGGTCGAGCTCGCCCGCGCGTCCGGCATCCCCAATGCGACCTTCGAGGTGATGGACATGGAGAGGCTGACCTGGCCGGACGCTTCTTTCGATGCCGGCGTGTGTGGGCATGGGCTGCAGTTCGTGCCGGACCTGGTAACGGCTCTGCGAGAAGCGCACCGCGTGCTGCGCCCGAGGGCGCGCTTTGCCGCCAGCGTGCCCTTGAACGGCGGGACGCGCCGCCCGTGGATCGTGCTCGAGGAGGTCGCCGACCGCTGGCTCCCGCCGGCTCCCGTCGCCGCCGACCAGCAGGCGACGCGCGCGACGATTGGTGACCCAGGCGCATTTCGCGACGCGGCGCTGCAAGCCGGTTTCGCACACGCGGAGGTCGAGGCGATCGACGAGAAGGTCGTGTGGGAGTCGGCGGAGCAGCTGGTGGCACGGTGCATGAGCTGGTGGGACCTCGCGTCGCGCGTCGAGGCGCTGCAGCCCGAGCGGCGGGAGGCTTTCATGGAGGACGCGATCACGACGCTGCGGCGCGAGCATCCAGGGCCAATCGAGACTCACGGGCGGAACCACGTGCTCTT
>VBGE01000341.1 GCA_005880345.1 Chloroflexota bacterium
CCATCACCCAACCGGTCACGACTCGCCTGACCCAGGGTTTCAGCTCGGCCACGCGGCGATCCGCGGGACGCCGGAGCACCAGGTGGGCGAGGATCGGTTTGATCCGTCCAAAGAGGTCGGGCACTCCCGTCAGGTCGGCGACCACGTAGTAGCCGTCGAGGCGCAAGAAGGGCAGGAACTGGTGCGCGATCTCGAGGTGCTGGGCGAAGACCAGGATCAGCAGCGGCTCGAAATGGGTCAGGAAGTAACCCCCCGCCACGACAAGCATGAAGACGACGTTGAAATAGACCCCGCCCAGGTCGGTGCGCAGCCGGCCTCCCTTGCCCAGTCGATATGCGTCCGTCACGTCGCTGTAGAAAGCCGGCCAGACGATGTAGATGCCGGCGCCGATCACGCCCGGCTTGGCGCCCCCGTACCGGCACGCTGTCGCGTGGCCGCACTCGTGGAACCCGGCCGAGACGATGATGAGCGCCATGACGATCAGCATCGTGGTCGGGTGCAGGAGCAGCTCCCGAAAGCCCTGCGCGATTCCATGCGTGAAAAAGACCCAGATGTCCAGGCCGACCAGCGCCGCCAGGACCGCGATCACGACCGGTGGCCAGAACAGTGGGCGGAAGATGCCGGCCACAACCTGCACCGCCGGAGCAGGTACGACCGCGGTTTTGAACTTCAGCGCGAGCATGGGGTCAAACCGCTTGAGGCGCGGTCGCGGGCTGCCGTCCAGGACGGCGACCCCGAGCGGGACCAGCTTCGAGGTGACCAGGAAGGCCACGTTGTCTGGGCTCACGTTGCGGTCCTGCTTCTGGGTGACGTCACGGGCAATCTGGCTGACCGACCGGCGGCCGTCGATGTTTTCGGCCACCGAATACAGCAGCTTCGAAAGCTGGATGACCTGTCCGTCGGAACGCCTCGCGAGGTAGGGGGTCTCTTTGAAACCCGAGTCCCGGTATTCGCCGATCAGCTCGA
Organism: Chloroflexota bacterium; assembly: GCA_005880345.1. GTDB lineage: Bacteria > Chloroflexota > Dormibacteria > Dormibacterales > Dormibacteraceae > 40CM-4-65-16. The sequence goes on from VBGE01000341.1 coordinate 967, forward strand.
CGCCGTCGACAATTTTCGGCACCTCGTCCGCCAGAGGCCGATTGGGCTGGCGCTCGCCACGACGCGGCTGTTCGTCGTCGTCACGCAGAGCTCCGCTGGGATCGATCAAAGCGTCGGGCTCAAAGAAAAGAGGCGGCCGCGATGGCCGCCCCTGTGACTGACCAAGTCTCGATGCCTAGACCGCCGGTGGCGTGGTCGACTGGCTGATCTGGCTGACCTGCTGTGCATTCGCGTATGCGATCGAACCGTCCGAAAGCACGTTGGCGGCGACCGCTGCGTTGACCGGGGCCGCCACGTTCAGGTTGATCAACGACATGGCCTCTCGATCCGGTAGCTCCTGGCCCGATTGAGCCTGCAGCTCCTCCTGGGAGACCCTGTTCTTGTCGGGCATGTTTCTCCTCCTAACCCCCTTATGTCTGCTGCGGGATGTTGGCCTGCTGGACGGCGTTGGCGTACGCGATCGAGCCGTCCGAGAGCACATTGGCGGCGATGGCCGCGTTGATGGGCAGCGCGATGTTGGCGTTGACCAGGGACATCGCCTCTCTGTCCGGGACTTCGCTGCCGGACTCGGCCTGAAGCTCCTCCTGGGAGATCTCGTTACTTCTGCTCATATGCAGTGACCTCCTATGTCTGCTGGATGATGGTGTTCGTCTGCTGCGCGTTCGCGTAGGCAATCGAGCCATCGCTCAGCACGTTGAGCGCCACCGCGGCGTTGATCGGCGCAGCAAGGTTGGCATTGATCAGCGACATTGCTTCCCGGTCGGGTAGTTCCTGACCGGACTGATGCTGCAGCTCGTCCTGGGACAAGCCTCGATCCTGCGTCACCTTGCAGCACCTCCTTGCATGGCTACGCCCGGGGTTGCGGCAACAGCCACGACCTCGTAGCGCGAGCTGCCCTTCTGCTTGATCCCATCGCCCTTTTCCGGGGACTGCTCGCGGGCTTGCTTCACGGCCTCTTCGCTGGCCCGCATCGCCTGCTCGCTTTCCCACAAAGTGAAGACCATCAGCTTGCCCGCGTCTCGGTCACACAACCAGTAGGCTCCCTTGAAGCCTGAGGCGGGGCTCTTCTGCAGCGTGGGTACCACCTCCTGATTCACGTACTGGATGCTCTGATCGAGCTCCTTCTTGTCAGTTTCGAGCTCGGTCATTCGTACAAACATCGCGACACCTCCATTGGTTCTTGCCGACGAACTCCAACGTCGAACTTTCGGTGCATGCCCGTCAACATCACGGTCCAGGGGGGTTTGGACTCGGGGCGGCGGATGGCGAGGGGCTGGCGGCGGGCGTTGGGGACGGGCTGGGGGACGGACTGGGCGCTGCCGATGGCGAGGGGCTCGCGACGGGCATTGGGCTCGGATTGGGTGACGGACTGGCGGCGGGCGAGCTACTCGCACTTGGGGCGGCCGCACTGCCAGCTGTCACGGGGCTGGCCGCCGGCGTCGCCGGGGATGGCACACTCGGTGCTGCCCGAGTGTCACGGTCGTCCTCGTCTCGCCGGATGCTCAGCGAGGCGGCCAGGTCCTGGAACTCTTGAAGGACGGCATCAACCTCGGTTTCGGCCTGGGCCAGCGATGAAGCGTGGCTGGCGGTGGCAAGCTGCCGATTCATCTCTTTCACGAGATGCTTGGCCCGTCCTGGGGAGCCATCGTCCCCCTCGTGGACGTCGATGTTGTATTGAATTGCATCGGCGATCGTGGTGCAGTGAAAGCACTGATAGTTCACGGCGAGCGCGAGGTTTTCAGGTTGGAACGTCGTCACTTTCGACTCCATCAAGTTGATCTGCAGCGCGACAGCCAGGGTCTGGCA
>VBGE01000342.1 GCA_005880345.1 Chloroflexota bacterium
GCCGAGGACCAGTCCGACCAGATGATCAATCACCGCCTCTCGCTCTCCACCGGCGAGGACGGGCATCTGCTGATCAACGGTGTCCTCGACCCGGTCGGCGGCGCCGCGGTGCGAAGCGCGCTCGAGTCGCTGGCCCAACTCTCTGGTGCGCATGACGACAGGCCGCTGCCTCAGCGCTACGCCGACGCAATGGTCGAACTGGCCACCGGCGGCAAGCCGGCCAACCTCCAGGTCACAGCCAGCATCGAGACGCTGAAGGGCCTGGTCGGTGCGGCCGGTGGGGAGATGGAGTTCTCCCTACCCATCTCCTCGGCCTCCGTGCAGCGCATGGCTTGCGACTGCAGCGTGACCCGCGTCCTTTTGAGCCAGGATTCCGTGCCGATCGATGTGGGCCGGACGCGGCGCGTCGTCTCCAGCGCGCTGGAAAAGGCGCTGAGACTCCGTGACCGGCACTGCCAGTGGCCTGGTTGCAGCCGGACGGCATCGCTCTGCCACGGCCACCACCTCAAGCACTGGATCGAGGGCGGTGAGACCGTCCTCGACAACCTGATCCTGCTCTGCCACCGTCATCACCGGATGGTGCATGAGGGCGGTTGGCAGATCGTGCGCTATGAAGACGGCCAGATCATCACGATTGCCCCGACCGTCACGTTCGGGCCTGCTCCTCCCCATTCATGGGGAGGTGTCGGCGCAGCCGACGAAGGGGCGGGGCGGCGGGGCCGGCCTGACTAAATGAATGGGCCGTCGGCCGAGGCCATCGAGCTCGGCCTGAACACAGCGGACCCCGCGACCCTGGTCATCGACCTCAACTGCGCCTTTGCCTCGATCGAGCAGCAGCACGAGCCGGCGCTGCGAGGTCGCCCCCTCGCCATCGCCGCCTACGCCACCGATGCCGCGACGATCGTGTCGTCGTCGCGCGAGGCGCGCGACCTCGGGATCAAGACGGGGATGAAGGTGTTCGAGGCCAAGGCCCTCTTCCCCGCCGTCATCGTGCGCGAGCCCAACCCGCCCCTGTATCGCGACGTGTCCGACAAGTTGATCGAGATCATGGAACGGCACACGCCCGATGTGCTGCGCATGTCGATCGATGAGGCGTCGATGAACCTCGCGGGCACACCCAACCTGAAGAAGCTCGGGCCGGAAGGGGTGGGGCGCGCGATCAAGGCGGCGATCCGGCAGGAGATAGGCGAATGCGTGACGGCTTCGGTGGGAGTGTCGACGTCGATCTGGATGGCGAAGCAGGCGTCCAACCTGGACAAGAGAGACGGGTTGCAGCGCATCGATCACACCAACCTCGTCGCGGTGTTCGAGAAGCTGAGGCTGACGGACCTGTCGGGCATCGCGGAGGCCACGGCGAGGCGATTGGCCCGAGGAGGAATCCTGACGCCCGTGCAGTTCCTGCGTGCGACGACGCCGAGGCTGAGGCTCGCCGGGATGCATGAAGAGGTGGCGAAGGGATGGAGCATGCGGCTGCGTGGGTTCGAGGTCGGCGGATTCGAGACCGTGAGGCGCAAGAGCTACAGCCACTCGCACGTCCTGGCCAGGGCGACAGCGTCGCAGCGGGAGCTCGAGGAGCTGCTGATGCGGCTCTCGGACATGGTGGGGCGGCGGCTGCGCGCGGCCAACAGGCGGGGCACGATCGTTTCCGTCGGGGTCGTGTACAGGCCGGACGCGGGACATTTCTCGAGGCAGGCGAAACAACCGCAACCAGTCGCGACCGGTGATGAGATCTACCAGGCCGCGCTGGCTCTGCTGGCGGCGCGGGACCCGCGGCTGACGGTGGGGACTCTGGGGGTCGGGCTGTCGGGATTGACCGAGGGCGACGCAGGCCAGCTGGACCTGTTCGGTGAGCCGGCTGCGCCGCGCAAGGAGAGGCTCGAGGCGGCGGTTGATGCGATCCGCGACCGATTCGGCGAGGACGCCGTGCAGCGCTCACGGCTGCTGGGTCGGGCCCGGGTGGTGCGGGACCGAATCGCGTTTGGTAATACAGGGCATCCCGATGAAGGCAGAACCAAATAGTTGTGACTTCTCGCCAGGATAGGCGGAAGATGTAGTCATGGCCTCCAAAAAGGAGGAGGCGGCAGGGGCGGCGTGGGAAGGCGCTGACCTGGAAAGGGCCATCGACGGTGAAGATCCTCGATCGGACTCGCTTCAGGATGCACGTCACTGGGTCACCGTCTACAGCCACCTGGTCCAGCTCGAGCAGACACTCTTCGACATGCTCGCCAGGATGATCCCGAGGATGCCGGCGGACGCTCAGCGTGAAGCGGAGGAGACGAACCTGCCTGTGCTCGCCTCTCAGGTCGAGCGCTTCAGGCACCGCCTCCGCCTCTACGGCCGCGATCCCGGCCAGGTCGTCGATGGCAGCCATGAAGGCAAGGCTCCCGTGGTTCCCATTGGAGCTGGCATGTGCGATCTCGTGGAGGACGACGCGTGCGAAGTGGCGGCGCGAGTCGAGCACCGACCGCTTGACCACTATGTTGGGCGAGTCCCACACGCCCTCGGTCTCGTACGCACCCTCATCGAGCCGCATGGTTTTCGAGACCCTGACCTCCTTGACGCGTTTCCCATGGTCGCCGGCGAGGCGCATCAGCTCAGGCAGGAGCGACCACGTGTCGCGCTCCTTCCGGTTTAGCTTCGCGGGATCGATGAACTCGTAGACGAACGACGCATTCCAGACCTCGATGAAGCCCCGGATGTCGAGGATGGGATTGCCGTTCATGTCGCGCAGGTGGGACAGGCGCGCGAGCAGGCGGTCGGGGATGACCACCACCTTGTACCCATCGGCGCGCGCCTCCTGGACGGTCGAGCCCATCGTGAACATCTGCTGCGAGGTGACAAACAGCGTCTTGGCTTTGGCCGCCAGGATGCGCACCGCCTGCTCCTGCACGTCGAGCCACGTGATCTCATCGTGGTTGGTGCCGAGCGGAATGCGGGTGAGGTCCTGGACGAGCTGCTCGGCCACGACGCTGGACCGCGCCTTGAGCAGGATCGCTTTGACGCGGTCCTGGTAGGCGGTGCGCCCGACGTTGGTCCGCTCGCGGTTCAGTGCCCGCTGGAGCTGGGCGGTGGTCGACGTGATGTTGTAAGAGAAGAGAAACTGATCTTCGACCGCGACGCGAACGCCCTTCACGTAGATGCGCGCGGGCGCGTCGTCGCGGCGGCGGAGGATGGTTCCGATGTCCGTACGCTCCAGCTCGTCATCGCCGGCGAAGCGTAGGAAGTAGTCCTTCGCCGCAGCCATGTCGGCGTCGGACAGGCCGCGCAGGATGAAGTCGGTGCCTCGGCGCTGAGGTTGGGAGGGCCGCCCGATCACAGCATGCAGGGTCTTCACGTCGGCGAAGTTGCTCTTGGCTGCCCGCTGCAGCGTGATGTCGGCCTGAGGGCTTCGAATCTCGACCTGGAGGCCACGCCGGTAGAAGGTGGC
>VBGE01000046.1 GCA_005880345.1 Chloroflexota bacterium
GGCGACGGCGGGGGCGGGCCGCAGCCGGAGATGATCGATTCCGCGCACCGCCTCGGTGTGGAGCTGGGAAGGGCGGCCGACTTCTTCGAGGCGGCGCGCGCGGAGGCCGGCGGCCTGGCCACGTCGAGCGGCGAGCTGTACTTCGAGCTGCATCGCGGCACCTACACGAGCCAGTCGCGAACGAAGCGGCTGAACAGGCAGGCGCAACGGGCGTTGAAAGAGGCGGAGATGTGGTCGGTCGCGGCGGGCGAATATCCGCAGGGCGAGCTCGACGCGCTGTGGAAGGCCGTGCTCCTCAATCAGTTCCACGACATCCTCCCGGGCTCCAGCATCGACTGGGTGTACGAGGAGGCGGAGCGAGATCTGTCGGTCGTCATCGAAGGCGCCGAGGCAATCGCAACCGGCGCCCTCAGTCGCGTCTCAGGTGAGGGCGAGCGGCTGGCCGTGTTCAACTCGAGCTCGCACCCTCGCGTGGGTGCGCCCGCGTGCGGCTGGGCGGTCGTTGATGCTGTTCACGATCCAGGCGGCGTCACGGTCACCGAGCGTTCGATGTCGAACGAGCTGCTGCGCGTCGAGTGGGACGATCGCGGATGGCTCACGTCGATCTGGGATCGCCAGTTAGGACGCGAGGTCCTGAGCGGTCCCGGCAACGTCCTCGAGCTGCACGACGACAACCCGCGGCGATGGGACGCATGGGATCTCGACATCGAGCACCGGGACACGCTGATCGAGGTCGCCGGCCGTCCTGAGATCACTGTCGGGCGCGGGGCGGCCGAGATGACGCGGGCGTTCGGCAGCTCGCGCCTGCGCCAGACGATGTGGCTCGAGGCCGGCTCACGCGTCCTGCACTTCAAGACCGAGGTCGACTGGCGAGAGCGTCACCAGATCCTGAAGGTCGCATTTCCCGTCGCCCTCACCGCCGAGGATGCAACCTACGAGATTCAATTCGGGCACATCAAACGGCCGACGCACATGGACACGCCGCAGGCGCGCGCCATGTTCGAGGTGTGCGCCCAGCGGTGGGCTGACCTCGGCGATGACGTCTACGGCGTCACTCTGCTCAATGACTGCAAGCACGGCTATGACGTTCACGACTCGGTGATGCGGCTGTCCCTGCTGCGCGCGCCCACCCACCCGGACCCGACCGCTGACCAGGGGCATCATGAGTTCAGGTATGGGCTCATGCCTCATCAGGGTGACTTCCGCGAGGCGGGCGTGATCGAGGCCGCGGAAGAGCTTAACGCGCCACTACGGGTGGTCCGGAGCAACCTGCCCGTTGGCACGTCGCGATCCCTGGTCGAGGTCGATACGAGGCAGGTCGTCGTCGAGGCGATCAAGCGCGCCGAGGACTCGGATGCGGCAATCGTCAGGCTCTACGAAGCATGGGGTCGACCATGCAGCGCGCGCGTGCGCACGACCTTGCCTGCAGAGCGGGTTTTCTATTGCGACCTGCTGGAGCGCGACCTCGAGGCGATTTTGGTGCGGGAGGGAGAAATCCAACTCGAGGTGAGACCATTCCAGGTGCTCACGCTCAAGTTGGAACCCCCGATCTAACTACTGATTGGGCTGGGCTGCGCTGATGTCCGCCAGAGCGGACTTGCTGTCCTTCTCGATGGCGAGGTCGCCGAGGGAGATGACGCCGACTGGCTTGCCGCCTTCCACCACAGGGACGCGCCTGATCGCCTTCTGGCGCATCAACGAAATCACCTTGTCGACTGGCTCGTCAGGGGCGACGGTCGCCACATCCGCGCTACAGATCTCGCCTACCTTGATCGACTTGGGATCGCGGCCCTCCGCGACTGCGCGGATCACGATGTCTCTGTCAGTCACCATTCCGCAAACCGAGCCGCCCTTCAGGACGATCACGTCGCCGATGTTGGCTTCGCGCATCGCGCGCGCAGCATCCATGACAGTGGCCGAGTCCTCAACCGTAAGTGGCTGCCGAGACATGACATCACGAACCATCTGTGCCATAGAGCTCCTCCTCATGTGTTCCTAATTCGATAACCATGCTGAGTGCGGGGTTACTCACCGTCCGCGTCCAATACCAGGGCGTATGCGCGGCGGCTCTCATTTTTTTGCAATTTTTGACCGGCACTTTGGCCCTCGGGCGCTTATGGTGACGGCGGGTTATGGGGACCAAGGGCAGTGACGCGCTCTCATCTGTCGAGCCGTTCATCCCGGCGCTGGAGAGCCTCGACGAAATCTGCGAGTGGCTTGGCACATTTCGCGAGCGACTCCGACTGGCGCGTAGCGACGAGCGTGAGCACTTTGAATTCGTGATCGGGGGGCTGGAAGAGAAGTTCCGCAAGAGGCGCGCCGAGCTCTCCTAAAAGCCGAAGATCGTGCTGCTCGCCCATGGCGTCCGTCAGTCGGGTCAGGCCCCCAGCCTGTCCGCGAGATCGACGAAATCAGCAGCCTCGACATCGGCATCGGGATCGGGCAGCAGGTCAGCACCTCCAGACGGTCCCTTCTCGAGCGGTCGCTCGACAAACGCCGCCCGCAGCCCGGCGTTCTGAGCAGCACGCAGGTCTGGCTTGTGTGCGGCGACCATCATCACCTGCCCAGGCTCCAGCCCTAGCGCTTCTGCGGCGCCCAGATACACCTCGGGATCGGGCTTGTAGTGGCGGAAATCCTCCGCCGACAGGATGCGCTCGAACGGCAAACCGGCAAAACGGATCAGGGCGCCCTGCTGGGCGCGATTGCCATTCGACAGGCTGGCGACCGTGAAGCGACCTGCGAGCCGCTGAAGGCCGATTGCCGCGTCAGGCCATGCCGGCAGGCGCTCCCACGCCAACGTCAGCTCATCGCGGGCGGCCGGGGTGAAACCCTCAGCGCCAACCTCACGCAAGACCTGGTCCAGAGAAATGCGGTGAAGCTGATCGAAATTGGTCCACGGCAGATCGCCCACCCGCACACGGTTCATGGACGGCACGTACTGCGCGCGCCAGGCGTCCGCCAGTTGGTCCCAATCAGCCTGCACGCCGTCGAGTGCGCCAAGGCGCCGAGCTTCGGCGATGACGCCCGAGCGCCAGTCGACGGCAGTGCCGAAGATGTCGAACGTGAGCGCCCGGACGCCGCTCAGGTCGGGTGCGGCCACCGCGATACAGCCTAGCTGCGCCCCAAGCCGACGCGTGTAACCCGAGTCGTTAGGTATCCATATCGGAACCCGTGCTGAGGAAGTTCATCGTATGTGCCCGCTTTTTGACGTGGACGGTGCCGCTCCTGCTGTTGATGGCGGCGGCATGCTCCACCACGAATCCCACCGCCTCGAGCCCTGCCCGGTCGCCCGCACAGGCATCGGCCGTCCCCTCCATCTCCCCTACGCCGACTCCGACCCCGACTCCACCGCCCAGCCCAACCGCGGCGCCGGCCTCAGTTGCCGTGAATTTCTCCGGCCTGCCCGCGGGAACGTACCCGGTCCACCTTCACTCGAGGTGCAACGGCAGCCAGGCCTTCCACATCACCGTTCTGGAAACACTGCAGGTTGGTTCCGGTGGCGCCGGCACGATCGACGTGCCCAGCTCCTACTTCGACCGCGGGCTGTGCGTGATCGTGTACACCAGCTCATCCGTGGCCGCGGTCTTGACCACACGAGCCATCTAGCCGGAGTCGGGGGCTGCGTGCTATAGCTGGTTCATGAATGCGTTCTTCGAATCGCTCGGCCAGGATTGGGTTGACGCCGCAGAGCGCCGAGGCGTCGCCATCGCGAAGCCTTCGCTGGACTCCCGGATCGCTCTCGAGCTGCTGGAGCTCGCCCGAGTAGCCGCCCACACGCAGGAACGCCGCTTCGCCCCGCTGACGAGCTACCTCGCGGGCGTTGCGGCCGAGCGCCTCCGCGCGTCCAAACCGGAGCTCGACGAAGCCGCGGTGGCGGATTTCATCCTCGAGGTCCGGCAGAAGCTGGAGCGGCAGATCCCCGGCGTTTAGCGGACGTTGATGACAGGCAGCCGGCGGAAGCTCTGCACCGACACGCGCGCCGCGAGGGCTGAGGCGACACGTCGGAGAGCCTCTGCGCCCTTGCTGTCGGGGCGCGACATGACCACGGGCGCGCCCGCGTCCGCCTCTTCCCGAATCGAGGCGTCGAGAGGAATCGCGCCCAGGTAGGGCACGCCCAGCCGCTGGGCGGCTCGCTCCGCCCTGCCATGGTCGAATATGAAGTGCTCTTTGCCGCAGTCGTCGCAGACGAACCAGCTCATGTTCTCGATCAGGCCAAGGGGAGGCACGTTCAGCCCGCGGAACATCTGCAGCGCCTTCAAGGCGATCTTCAGTGCCGCCTCCTGGGGTGTGCAGACGATCACGACCCCCGTCAACCGAACGGCCTGGCCGAGGGTGAGCGAAGCATCGCCGGTGCCCGGCGGCAGGTCGACGATCAGGTAGTCGAGGTCGCCCCACCAGACGTCGCCCAGCATCTGCTCGATCGCGCGCCCGACCAGGGGCCCACGCCAGACCATCGCCTTGTCGGCGCCGGCGAGCAAGCCAATCGAGATGACCTTCATCCCGTGGGCGTCGAGCGGGAGCAACTTTCCTTCGTGCACGGCCGGCTGTCCTTCCATCCCGAGCATCCCCGGCACCGATGGACCATAAATGTCGGCGTCCAGGAGTCCGACGCGGGCGCCCGACTGCCGCAGCGACGCGGCGAGGTTGACGGCCACCGTCGACTTGCCGACACCGCCCTTGCCTGACGCCACCGCGATCACGTGCTTGACGCCGGGAATCGAGGCCGACGGCGACCGGTCGTCGAAGGCGGCACGCACGTTGGCCGTCATCTTGAGCTCGACTGCGGTCACCCCCGGGATCTCGGAGACGAGCTGATGCGCAAGCGTCTGGAACCGGTCGCGGACCGGACATGCGGGCGTCGTCAGCTCGAAGGTGAAGGTGACGCGCCCGGCCTCGCTGATGGCGAGGTCCTTGATCATGCCCAGGCTGACCACGTCGCGGCCGAGATCCGGGTCCTTGATCGCTGACAGCACCGTCAGGACGTCTTCCCTACTGGGCACTGAAGATCACCGCAGCGCGCAACGCCAGGACGCCGACCAGGACCAGGAGCGAAATCGTGACGGTGTCCAGGCGGACCCGCGTCAGGGTGGCCGATCCGCCCGCGGCCATCACGCGCATCTGGCCGCGCGCGCCCACCAGCCCCGCCGCGACGCCCGCCACAGCGAGCGCGAAGAGCGCAAGCCAGGGCAGCAACCGAGGCAGGCTGCCGGCGGCTCCAACCGTGATGAAGAAGACGATCATCAAAGCCAGCTCGAGCGCCGAGAAGAAACCGGCCGCCTGGTGGAGCCGGCCCAGGCTGAACGCCGCGTCAGGGCGGTAGCGCATGAGAAGCGCGATGAGCGCCGCCGCTCCGCCCAGGCCCGATGCGAGAAACAGGCCACCAATCGACCAGGTGTCGCTCCACACGGGTTGGTTGCTCACGCTGAGCAGGACTCCGGTGTAAGAGGCGATGAAAATGCCCAGGACCGCGCCGACGACGTTGAACAATCGATTCAACAGCGGTGGCACCAGTGGCCGGTCACGGCGATCGCTCAACCACGCCTCCGCGGCCGACACAAAAGCGAAGAAGCCGAATACAAGAAGTGCCCAGGCGCCGACCGACATGGGGGACCAGTATTTGAAGTTGAGCCCGGTATCGCCAGGCGTGACGTCGATGAGCATGTGCCAGAAACGGGACCAGCTGACGCCGAGGTCGGCGGTCAGGAGGATAGGGCAGATCACGGTCGCGACCAGGCTGACGTAGAACCCGATGCGCGCCGCCGACTCGTCTCTCACGTCACCGGAGAGACGCAGCAGGGTCGCGACCGCGTAGGAGCCGCCGGCGATGCCGGCGAAGAAAAAGTAGAAGAGCACATACCAGAGCCATTGGGGGGATCGAACGAAGTGCTCCGCCGCGAGCACCATCATCCCGTCACCCTGCGCCGGAACGCGACCAGGCCTCCTACCACGGCGAGAATCGCGGTGATCGCCGCCGCGACGTAGCCGCCGAGGTCGTTGCGACTCGGGAGCTTGGCGTTCTCGGCGTTGGGCAGCCCGTAGGTCTCGGGCTTGTCCATCAGGAGGAAGAAGGCGTTCAGGCCGCCGTACACCTTGTCGTCGCGGCCGTAGAGCTGCGCTTGCGCGACGCCCTGGCTGTGCAGCGCGGCGAGCCTGACGTCAGCGGCTTGCTGAAGCTCGGCCAGCGGGCCGAACTGGATGGACTGCGTCGGGCAAGCCTTGGCGCACGCCGGCTCGAGTCCGCCCTGCAGCCGGTCGTAGCAAAGGGTGCACTTGTGCGCGGTGCCGGTCGACTGGTTCATGCCGATGACGCTGTAAGGGCATGCCGCGATGCAGTTGCGGCAACCGTTGCAGACGTCCTGCTGGATGAAGACCGTGTTGAACTCCGTCCGGATGATGGCGCCGGTCGGGCATACCTCCATGCAGCTCGCGTGCTTGCAGTGCTTGCAGACGTCCGACATCATCAACCAGGCCGTGCCGTTGCCGGTGGCGGCCGGCTGGTCCGGCACTTGCTCGATGAACTTGACGTGCCGCCAGTTCTCCGCGTCGAGATTGCCCGTGTTGTCGAAGCTGTCGGCGAGGAAGCTCGGACTGTCGCCTCCAAGCTGGTTCCATTCCTTGCACGCCGCCTCGCAGGCTTTGCAACCGATGCAAACGCTGGTATCGGTGAAGAACCCGTAGGTCTCGCCGGGCCGGATGGTTGTCGCCATCTCTAAAACCCCATCAAGTTGGTCGTGATCTTGGAGAATCCCTGCTCGCGGGCATACAGGTCGAGCGGGATCGCGGCGATCTCGTCGACCACCGGGACTGCGTTGGGATCGGCGGCGACGTCGACGTTGAGCAGGTAGCGCCGGCACGACTCGCACGCCTCGATCCGCATGTGTGGAAAAAATGCGCGCTGCGGGTCCGCCGCGGGCGGACCTGGCAAGCCACGGACGACGCTGCCGCGGTCGCCGGACATCGTTCCGTGCTCGCTGAAGATGGACAGCTTCGAGCTGGCCGACTCGCCGCAGCCGGCGCAGGTCATTCGCGCGTAGCTCCAGGTGGCGCCGCACCGCGCACAGAGAAGATTTCGCGGTCCGGTGGCGAGGTCGTCGCTCGCAGCGGCAAAAAAGCTGAGCTGCGGCGGCCCGCCGCAATCCGGACAGTGACGCGCGTCACGCGGTCCCTCACAGGCGGCCCGGGCCGAAACGTCCAGCGCCTCGAGCACGGGACCGAGCGAAGCGCGCGCCAGATAGCGATCGACCGGCAGCTGATCCTCGCCCCGCATCCACCGGCGGACCATCTGGCCTGGGTCGTCCGCATCGAGCCTGCGCATGAGGTCGCCGCGCAGTCGATCGGGTCCCGCCGCAACAGTGACATCGACGACGCGCGGCACCACGGCCTCCGCGACATACGCGACAAGGTTCTGTGACGGAGGCGCGTCCGCGGCCGCATGCAGGAATGCCTCTTCCTGCACGGCGAGCACCGCGGCGTAGAAATCCAGGAGCTGCCGCGCGAAGGACTGCCGCCGGCGCAGCTCTCCGACGCGGCGCCGCCGCTCCGACCACGCAGGCGCAGCCGCGATCGCGACTGGCATCACAGCTTCTCCAGGTTGACGAGAAACGCTTTGAATTCGGGGGTTCGCGCGTTCGCGTCGCCGACGAATGGGGTGAGCGCGTTGGCGAGCCAGTACCGGCCTTTGCTCGGGTCGCTGTCCGCCGCGAGCCCCACGTAGCCCCAATGAATCGGGATGCCGATCTGGTACACCTTCTGCCCGGCCACTGTCATCGGTCCGAGTCGTTTGGTCACGAGCGCGAGCACCTCGACCTTGCCCCGCTTGGACGAAA
>VBGE01000343.1 GCA_005880345.1 Chloroflexota bacterium
GGTTCGAAGACCACGGCCGCCTGCTCGAGGCTCAGCGACTGCGACAGCGCACCAACTTCGACATGGAGATGCTGCGCGAGACGGGGACCTGCGCCGGGATCGAGAACTACTCACGGCACCTCACGCGGCGCCAGCCCGGGGAGGCGCCCTACACGTTGATGGACTTCCTTCCGCAGGACACGCTCATCTTCGTCGACGAGTCTCACGTCGCGGTGCCGCAGATCGGCGGCATGCTCGGCGGCGATCGCTCGCGCAAGGCCGCGCTGGTGGAATTCGGCTTCAGGCTGCCGAGCGCCTTCGACAACCGGCCGCTCAGCTTCGAGGAGTGGGAGGAACGGGCGAGCAACGTCATCTACGTTTCGGCGACGCCAGGGCCGTACGAGACGCGTCGCTCGCAGAAGACTGCTGAGATGATCGTGCGCCCCACCGGGCTCGTCGACCCGACAGTCGAGGTGAGGCCGACGGAAGGGCAGATCGACGATCTGCTCGCCGAGGTGAAGAGGCGGACGGAGCTGGGCCAGCGCTCGCTCGTCACGACTTTGACCAAGCGGTTTGCCGAGGACCTGGCCGACTATCTGCGCGAGTACGGCGTCAAGGTGCGCTACCTGCACTCCGAGCTGGACGCGATGCAGCGCATCGAGGTGTTGACCGCCTTGCGCACGGGGGACGTCGATGTCGTGGTCGGCATCAACCTGCTGCGCGAGGGTCTCGACCTGCCCGAGGTTGCGTTCATAGGCATCCTCGACGCTGACAAGGAAGGCTACCTGCGCGCGTATCGGTCGTTCATCCAGATCATCGGACGCGCGGCGCGAAACGTCGAAGGTCATGTGGTCATGTACGCCGACAAGATCACGGACTCGATGCGCCAGGCGCTCGACGAGACGGAACGCCGGCGCGACAAGCAGATCGCCTACAACCTCGAGCACGGCATCACGCCCGAGTCGGTGAAGAAGGCGATCTACGCGCTGGAGATCAACGAGAACGACATCCAGGCGGATGCGATCGAGATCCTGGCCGGGGCGGGCGTGCCACGCGAGGACCTGCTCGCCATCGTGCGCGACCTGGAGAAGGAGATGCGCCGCCTGGCCAAGGAATTGCAGTTCGAGGACGCCGCGCGGGTGCGCGACAAGATCATCGCGCTGCGCAGGCGGCTGTCCGGTGAAGACGTATCAACTGAAAAGGAAGACGACGCGGACGTCGCGATGGCCATCGCTGCCGCGCCCAAGCAGAAGACGACCGTCCGAAACTGGAGAAAGACGCGACGCGGCCCTTAGGTGGAGGCGATCGCGTTCATCAGCGACAGGACGCGCTTGCGCGACCCGCGGAGGACAGGCAGGTTGGCGAGCCCGATCAGGCGCACGATCAGGTCGGTCGTCTCATCGATCACCTCGAGCGTGCGCAGCCTGCCCGGCGAGCGGTCGAAGATCCAGAAGTACAGGATGCCCATCTGGTAGAGCCAGAGCGTGAGCGGGAGCATCTCCATGATGTCGGACGGGATGCGCGCGTCCGATTTCGACACGACCTCGGCGTAGAGCTGGATGACCTCGTCCCGCAGTGGCCTGGCCGCGGCGCCGAACGGGTTGAGCGGGCTCGCGGGGTTGGCGACCGTGCTGAAGATCGAGCCGGCCACCGCGTGGAACGGCTCGCACGTGACGACGACGGCGCGGATGGTGCCGCGCAGGCGCGTCGCCAGGTCCTTCTCGCGCGCGAGCAGCGGCGCGATGGCGGCTGCGTGCAGGACATGGGTGTGCCGGTAGAACTCGAGGACCAGGTGCTCCTTGGACGGGAAGTAGTGATACGAGCTGCCCAGCGAGGCCCCGGCGCGCTCCGCGATGGCGCGCATGGTGGTGGCGTCGTAACCGCGCTCCTGGAACAGGTCGAGGGCGGCTTCCAGGATCGCCGCCCTCGAGGTTTCGCCACGCCGGGTTTTCGGAGCTGCGACGGCCAAAGGTGGCTAGGCCCCCGGCGCCGGCTGGTATGGGTTGTAGTTCGGGGGCATGACGACTTTCTGGCGGAGCGGCCTGCGGATGATGTGGAGCACCAGCAGGTTGTTGAAGTGCATGAAGCCCAATACCAGCAGCACGACCCCGATTCGGGTCACCGTCTGCTTGAGCATCTCGGCGATGCTTCCGGGAACTCCGCCGGTGTTGATCAAGATCGCGGCCGCGCCAAAGTTGACCAGGTAGAAGCCGATGACGAGAAGGCGGTTGACGGAGTCGGCGAGCCCGTCCTCCTTGAAAACCGAAACCAGGAACGGCCGCCCGTTGCGGTACAGCGTGCGGCCGACCCAGATGGTCAGAAGCACGCTGGCGGCGATGTAGATGAAGTAGTCGATTAGCTGCAGGTCCATGTTTATCACCCCAGTTCAAAAA
>VBGE01000047.1 GCA_005880345.1 Chloroflexota bacterium
TCGGTCGCGGTCGAGCACCAGCTGGACGTGAAGATCGTGCTCCTCAACAACTTCTCGCTGGGCATGGTCCGGCAGTTCCAGGACGAGTTCTACGGCGGCGTGCGCTCGCAGGTGGACCTGACGCACATGCCTGACTTCGTGAAGCTGTCGGAGGCGTACGGGATGCCGGCGCTGCGGGTCGAGAAATTCGAGGACATCGGCCCGGCGCTCGATACGGCCCAGCGGACGAAGGGTCCGTTCCTGATCGACTTCCGGATCGACCCCGAAGCCAACGTCTATCCGATAGTGCCGCTGGGCAAGAGCCTCAACGAATTCTGGGAGGCTCCGGAAAATGCCTGAAACACTTCCCCGACCAACGACCTCCCCGGCCGCTGGGGAGGTGAACCGGGTCCGTGTGCTTTCGATCCTCGTGGAGGATGGGCAGAACACGCTGACCAAGATCGCCGGCGCGGTGCGCCGCCGTGGCTTTCACATCCGCGGTCTCTCCATCGGACCGACTCGCGAGGCGGGGCGTTCACGGATCACGCTCGAGGTCGACCACGGCCACGCCGAGGCGGACCAGGTCCGCAAGCAGCTCGAGCGCCTGGTCGAGGTGGTCGAGGTCGAGGACCTCACCGGCGACGAGGTGCACAGCCGCGAGCTCGTGGTCGCCAAGGTCGACACGTCCGACCTGGCGCGGTTGATTCAGCGCGGCGCCAAGGTGATCTCCACCGATACCGACGGAACCACCGTCGAGTTTTCCGGCGATCGCGACGAGATCTTCGACTTCGTCGAGGAGCTGGCGCGCCACGGGATCGTGGACGTCGTCCGCTCGGGTCCCCTGGTCATGAGGAGAACGGTATGAAGATCCACTACGAGAAAGACTGTCCGCCCAGCCTCGGTGAGCCGGTCGCGGTCGTCGGCTACGGCAGCCAGGGTCGCGCGCACGCGCTGAACCTTCGCGATTCCGGCGAGGACGTCCGCGTCGGCCTGTATCCGGGAAGCAAGTCGATCGAGCGCGTGGAGGCCGACGGCCTGCGCGCGGTGCCGGTGCCCGAGGCGGTGTCGGAGGCGACGG
The DNA here is from genome assembly GCA_005880345.1 of Chloroflexota bacterium. Taxonomy (GTDB): domain Bacteria; phylum Chloroflexota; class Dormibacteria; order Dormibacterales; family Dormibacteraceae; genus 40CM-4-65-16. Next base: position 1,058 of record VBGE01000047.1, read on the forward strand.
TGGTCATGATCCTCACTCCCGACGCCGGCCAGGGAAAGCTGTTTCGCGAATCCATCGAGGCGCACCTGCAGCCGCGGTCGATGCTGATGTTCGCGCACGGCTTCTCGATCAACTTCGCGCAGATCGCCCCGCACCAGGAGATCGACGTGGCGATGATCGCGCCGAAGGGGCCGGGCCACCTGGTGCGCAGCACCTACGTCAACGGCCAGGGCGTGCCCGCGCTGATCGCGGTGCATCAGGACGCGACGGGCCACGCATGGCGCCGGGCTCTCGCGTACGCGCGCGCGCTGGGCGCGGGTCGTGCCGGAATCCTCGAGACCACATTCAAGGAAGAGACGGAGACCGACCTCTTCGGCGAGCAGGCCGTGCTGTGCGGGGGCGTCGCGTCGCTGGTCAAGACCGGTTTCGAGACGCTGGTCGAGGCCGGCTACCAGCCCGAGCTCGCTTACTTCGAGGTCCTGCACGAGCTGAAGCTCATCGTCGACCTGATGTATCGCGGAGGCCTGGGCTTCATGCGCTACTCGGTGTCCGACACAGCGGAGTTCGGCGACTACGTCTCCGGGCCTCGCGTGATCGACGACCACGTCCGCCAGTCGATGCGCCAGGTGCTGGCGGAGATCCAGGACGGATCTTTTGCGGAGAAGTGGCTGGACGAAAACTCGAACGGCCGTGAGGGATTCATGGCGATGCGGCGCAAGGATTCGGAACACCAGATCGAGCAGGTCGGTCGCGAGCTCCGCTCGATGATGACCTGGTTGGAGCCTGTAGAGAAATGAGAGAAACGAGTCCCGACCGCGTCTTCATCTTCGACACCACGCTGCGCGACGGCGAGCAGTCGCCGGGCTTTCACCTCGACGCCAACTCCAAGCTGCGCATCGCGAGGCAGCTGGAAAAGCTCGGTGTCGACGTGATCGAGGCCGGCTTCCCGATCTCGTCGCCTGGCGACTTCGAGGCGTGCCGGCGCATCGCGCGCGAGATCCGCGGCGCGACGGTGACTGCGCTGGCGCGAGCGGTGAAGGAAGACATCGACGCGGTGTGGGGCGCGATCAAAGAGGCGGAGAACCCGCAGATCCACATCGTGCTGTCCGTTTCGGACGTGCACATCAACCGCAAGCTGGGCATGACGCGCGAGCAGGTCCTGGCGCGCGGCGCCGAGATGGTCGCCTACGCGCGGTCGCTGTGCGAGAACGTGCAGTACTCGCCGGAAGATGCAGGCCGCGCCGACCCCGACTACCTGATCGAGACGGTGGAGACGATGATCGCGGCCGGGGCCAACGTCATCAACATCCCCGACACCACCGGGTACTGCCTGCCCTATGAGTTTGGGGAGCTGGTGCGTCGCGTGATGAGCGAGGCGCGCGGCAGCTCGGCGGCGTTGTTTTCAGTGCACTGTCACAACGACCTCGGCCTTGCCGTGGCCAACACGCTGGCCGCGCTGGCCGCGGGCGCGCGGCGCGTCGAGTGCACGATCAACGGCATCGGCGAGCGCGCCGGCAACACGTCGCTCGAGGAGATCGTGATGCTGCTGAACGTGCGACAGAACAAGCTCGGGCTCGAGTGCGGCGTGGTGACCAAGGAGATCACCCGAACGTCGCGCCTGGTCGCGGAGCTGACCGGGACGCCAGTACAGCCGAACAAGGCGGTCGTCGGCGCGAACGCGTTCGCGCATGCGTCGGGCATCCACCAGGACGGAGTCCTGTAGGACCGCTTGAACTACGAGATCATGAAGCCAGAGGACGTGGGTCTGGCCGACTCGCGCATCGTGGTGACGGCTCGCTCGGGGCGCCACGCGTTTCACTACCGGCTCGACCGCCTGGGCATCACGCTGTCGGACGGCAAGGGCGATGAGGCGTGGCAGCGGTTCCTGGTCCTGGCCGACACCAAGAAAGAGGTCAACGACGAGGACCTGCGCAAGATCGCGGCCATGGCGGAGACGAACGGGCACGAGGGCAACGGCCACCCGCAGGTCACCGACCAGCTGAACGACCACAACCACGTGGCGGATACCCTGCGGCATCTGATCTTCGGCTGAGTTTTTCGCAGTGAAGGTTGCGTATCAGGGCGAGCCCGGCGCCTATTCGGAGGAGGCGGTCTCGTCGGTGTTTCCGGAAGCGCAGGCGGTCGGGTTTCCGACCTTTCGCCTGACGTTCGAGGCGCTCACGATGGGCGCGGTCGACGCGGCGGTGTTGCCCGTCGAGAACAGCAGCGCCGGCATCGTGCAGGAAGTCTCCGACCTGCTGTGGGAGCTGCCCGGCCTGCGCGTGGTGCGCGAGCACATCCAGCCCGTGCGTCACTGCCTCATCGGGTGGCCGGGACCGGTGGAGCGGGCGCTGTCGCACCCGCAGGCGCTGGCCCAGTGCGACCGCTACCTGCACTCGCGACAGATCCGTTCGGTTGCGTTCCACGACACGGCCGGGGCGGCGCGGGCGGTGGCCGAGCAGCGCCAGCCGGGGACGGCGGCCATCGCGAGCAAGGCCGCGGCCAAGCGCTACGGCCTGTACGTGCTGGCCGAGTCGATCCAGGACGACTCCGAGAACCGCACGCGGTTCGTCGTCATCGAGAAGGGCGACCCGACGCGGCCGCTTGGCGCGTCGTCGGGCTGGAAGGGATCGATCGCGTTCGTCACGTCGCACAGGCCGGGCAGCCTGGCGCACGCGCTTGACTGTTTTGCGCGGCGCGGGGTCAACCTCACGCGGTTGGACAGCCGGCCCATGATGGGGCAGCCGTTCGAGTACCGGTTCTACCTGGATTTCTCTGTAAATGGGGAGGACTCGGCGGCGGCGGCGGCGGAGGCGGCGTTGAGCGATCTGGAAGAGGCGAGCGCGGAGATCAAGCTGTTCGGGACTTATCCCTCGGCGTAATCGGCTCAGGCACGGCCCCACCCGCCCGCTTCGCGGGCGACCTCCCCGGCGAGCGGGGAGGTGAAGCTACAAAAAAAGCAGGTCGTGGTGGGAAGCACTCTGACCACGGCCTGCCACGCCAGTTTAGCTTAACAACGTTAAGTGTGGAACTGGCTTTTCGCGATCGCGTTTCCCGTAACAGACGTTTCACAGGCGGGCGAAAGATTCCCTGACGGATTTCGTATAAAGTGACTGCTCGTGGCCAGCGGGGACACTGACGCACCAGTTGCGACTGATGCGCGGCCCAAGCGGCGTCGACTGCCGGGAGTGAACCTCCGGCCGGGCACCGTCAAGCAGGCCCGAACCGACGCCGGCATGAGCCTGGCCCAGCTCGGCAAGGGACACGTCACCGCGCCGGCGATCTACCTGATCGAGACCGGGCGTACGCGACCATCGCTGCCCACCCTGGAGCACATCGCCCGCCGGACGAACAGGCCGGTCGAGTTCTTCCTCGCCGAACCCGCGGGCGCTCCCGACGAGACGCAGGCCAGCCTGATCGAGCTCGAGGCACTGGTCGCCGACGGCCGGAACCAGGAGGCCATCGCGCTGGGCAGGTCTCTGCTCGACCGCGGCACGTCCGGGTTCCGACTGGGACGCATCCGCTACATGCTGGCGCAGGCTTACCTGGCGACAGCGCAGCCGGAACGAGCCGCCCCGCTCCTGACCGACGCGCGGGCTCACTTCGAGGCCGTCAACGACGGCGTGATGCTGGCCGAGTGCATGGGGGCGCAGGCGATGCTGGCCAACATGACGCAGTCCAGGGACGCGCTCGCGTTGGCCCAGCAGGCTCTGGCCGTGTGCAACAAGCTCAATCCGGTACCGGCGCCGACCAGGGCGCGACTGCTGGGCATCCTTGCGAGCGCGCATGTGGCCAATCGCGAGCTGGACCAGGCGATCGCGGCCTATGAGGAGTCGATCGAAGTCGGCGGGCCCGTTTTAGACCTGCGACGCATCGCTCGCATGTACAGCGGGCTCGGCGCGGCGTACCGAGAGATGGGCGAGGTCGAGAGCTCGACGCGGTACGCGATGCGGTCGGTCGCGCTCCTGGAGGTGCTGCGAGACCGGGTGGCGCTGGCTCGCTCGGAGAACAACCTGGCCCTCGTTCTCATGACGCGCGGGGACGTGAGCGAGGCGCGACGCCACCTCGACCGTTCGCTCGAGCTGTGCGACGAGGCCGACCTGGAGTTCGGTCGCAGCCACGTCCTGCTGAGCCTGTGCGAGCTGTCGATGCAGGAAGGCAAGGTCGACCAGGCGTCGGACCTGGCCCATCAAGCGTTGGTCCTGGCCGAGCGCCTGGAGGAGGGCGCCAGCATCGCCGAGGCGCACGTCTGGTTGGGCCGGATCGCCGACCACCGCGGCGATCACGCGACAGTCGATCGGGAGTTCGAGGATGCGATACGGGGCTTCGAAGCGCTGGGCATGCGGGAGCGTCTGCTGCAGTGCCACGGCCTGTACGCGGACATCCTCGAGCGCCGCGGCGAGCTGGCCAAGGCGTACGGGCACATGAAAGAGGCCTTGCAGGCGAGCCGGCCGGGCCTTCTGCGCCGGGACGAAGAGCAGGAACGGGTCGGTTCGGCCTAGAGGTCACCGCCCCGGTTTTATCGGATAGTCCGGACTAACCGAGGAATTGAGGCGGGCGAATCCCGGATAGTCCGGACTATCCGGGGGCGGCGAGTTTTGGTCCCCGTCCGGGTCTAAACGTTTAACCTGCAAGAAATGGCGCGGGAGCTTCGTAAGGCCAAAACGTCACTGACCGCCGAAGCCATCATCGCGGACTACCGGCTGGCCTACAGCAGCCGGCGGGCGAGCATCATCGGCCGGGCTGAGGTGCTGCGCGGCAACGCCACCTTCGGCATCTTCGGCGACGGCAAGGAAGTCGCGCAGCTGGCGATGGCGAAGGCGTTCCGCGCCGGTGACTGGCGCGCCGGTTACTACCGCGACCAGACCTTCATGTGGGCGACGCGGATGTCCAACGTGCGCGAGTTCTTCGCCCAGCTGTACGGCAACGCGAGCCTCGAGGCCGACCCCGCCTCGGGAGGCCGCCAGATGGGCAACCACTTCGCGACTCGATTCCTCGACGAGGGCGGGCTGTTCACGCGCAGCGTCGACACGCCCAACACCAGCGCCGACGTGTCGAACGTCGCGGGGTGGATGCCGCGGCTGATCGGTCTCGCGTATGCGTCGAAGCTCTACCGCTCGAATCCGCAGCTGAAAGAAACGCAGGACGGTTTCTCGGTCAATGGCAACGAGGTCGCGTTCGGCACGATCGGCGACGCGGCCACAAGCGAGGGGCTGTTCTGGGAGTCGATCAACGCGGCCGGCGTGCTGCAGGTGCCGCTGGCGATGTCGGTGTGGGACGACGGTTACGGCATCTCGGTGCCGATCTCGCAGGAGACGACCAAGTCGTCCATCTCTGATGTGCTGCGTGGCTTCATGCCCGACGACCGGCCGGGCATCGACATTTACGTGGCGCGCGGTTGGGATTACCCCGCGCTGGTCGAGACGTACGCCAATGCGATCGACAAGGTGCGGCGCGAGCACAAGCCGGCGTTGATCCACGTCACCGAGATGACGCAGCCGCAGGGCCACTCCACGAGCGGGAGCCACGAGCGCTACAAGTCTCAGGAGCGGCTGCGCTTCGAGCGCGAGTACGACTGCGTGGCGCGGATGAGGGACTGGATCATCGAGTTCGGCGTCGCGGGGGAGTCGCAGATCGAGGGGTGGGAGGCCGCGGACAAGGAGGCGGTCGAGGCGGCCCGCGACCTGGCGTGGGACGCGTTCCAGGCGCCGATCCGGGCCGAGCGCGACCGCGCGGTGGCCCTTCTCCGGAGCGTCGACATGCCGGAGGTCGCGGAGATCACGGACTCGCTGGACGAGGCGGTCAAGGTGACGCGGTCGCTGGTGATGTCTAGCACCGCTCGCGCCTTGCACCAGCTGCGCGGCATCGACTCGCCGGCGCGTGCGGAGCTGGCCCAGTTCGTCGACTCGTACCGGCGCGAGAATTCCGAGCGGTACAACTCGTTCCTGTACAGCCGCTCTTCCGATTCGCCGTTGCGCGTGCCTGTTGTTGCTCCTGCTTATTCGTCCAATTCGCCTGTCGTGGACGGCCGGCAGGTCCTGCTGCGCAACTTCGATGCGAACTTTGCGCGCGACCCGCGGCTCTTCGTCGTGGGCGAGGACGTGGGCAAGCTGGGCGATGTGAACCTGGTGTTCGAAGGCCTGCAGGCCAAGTACGGCGAGTGGCGACTGACCGACACCGGGAT
>VBGE01000316.1 GCA_005880345.1 Chloroflexota bacterium
GACCTTCTTGGCCGCCTCGATGTACTTCTTGCCCCTCTTCTTCGGCATCCGGCTACTCCACAACCTCGAGGCCCATCGACCTCGCGGTCCCCTCGACCATCTTCATCGCGGCCTCGGTGTCAAAAGCGTTCAGATCCTTGCGCTTCACCTCGACGATCTGGCGCACCTGCTGCCGCGTGACGCGGCCGATCTTCTCCTTGTTCGGCTTGGCCGAGCCCTTGTCGACCCCGGCCGCTCGCTTGAGCAGCTGGACCGCGGGCGGCGTCTTCAGCACGAACGTGAACGAGCGGTCCTCGAAGATCGTGATGAGCGCGGGCACCACGTCGCCGGCCTGCGGAGCGGTGCGCTCGTTGTAGGCCTTGGTGAACTCCATGATGTTGATGCCGTGCGGGCCGAGGGCCGTGCCGACCGGCGGCGCGGGCGTGGCCTTGCCGGCCTGGAGCTCGAGCTTCAATACCGCGCGGACTTTCTTCTTGCCCATTACCTATCTATATGTCCGAACTAGTGGACCTTCTCGACCTGCAGCAGGTCGAGCTCGACAGGCGTCTCGCGGCCGAACATGTTCACCAGCACCTTCAGCTTGCCCTTCTCGGGGTTGATCTCGTCGACCTTGCCGTGGAAGTCGGTGAACGGCCCGTCCACGACGCGAACGGACTCGCCGACCTGGAACTCCACGCGGATCTTCGGCGCTTCCTGCTTCATCTGCTTCTGGATCGCCCGCACCTCTTTTTCCTGCAGAGGTACCGGGCTGTTCGCCGAGCCGACGAAGCTCGTCACTCCGGGCGTGTTGCGAACGACGAACCACGACTCGTTCGACATCTTCATCTTGACCAGGATGTAGCCGGGGAAGATGCGCTTCTGCACGTGGCGCCGCTTGCCGTCCTTGATCTCGATCTCGTCTTCCATGGGGACGAGGACCTGCAGGATCTTGTCCTGCATGTCCATGGACTCGATCCTCTTCTCGAGGTTCTTCTTGACCTTTTCCTCATGACCCGAGTACGCGTGGACGACGTACCACTGCGGCTCGTCTTCCGGCGTCGGCTGAGTTTTCTCGACTGCCAATTCTTTCTAGTGCGCTCCGTTGTTGTAGAGGGTCCGCTTGGCGGCCTCGGCCAGGAAGTAGTCCGTGCCGCCGATGAACACTCCAAGAATGATGACGGTGACGATCACGACCAGCGTGTAGCGATAGAGCTCACCGCCGGTCGGCCAGACCACCTTGCGCAGCTCTTCGTACACGTCGCGCAGGAACTGGCCGATGCCCCCCTGGGCCCTCGGCTCCTCGCGCTTGCGTGCGGTTACCGCCATGTCACTTCGTCTCCCGGTGGAGGGTGTGCTTGTGGTCCCACTTGCAGTACTTGCTGAGCTCGATCCGGTCGGGATCGTTCTTCTTGTTCTTCAAAGTGGTGTAATTCCGCCTCTTGCAGACGGTGCAGGCCAGTGTGATGACTTCTTCCATGGTTGGCTCTTCGGTGGGGGAAAAGAAAAAGCCTAGGTTTCCTAGGCGCTGTCAATACTAGCAGAGGGATTGCGGACCGATTGACCCAAGGGCGGCCACCGCCAGGAAAACCCGTGTTTTCCACGGTGTCTTGCGCGCCGGGCCGGCAGACGCTACGGGACGAAATCTCAGCCCGTAGGAGGCGCTCCCATGCAAGCCAGACTCGACTTTAAGCCCATCTCGATCCCACCGGTCGTTATCGCGTCCGCGGTGTGCATCGCCCTGCTCTGGGCGACGTCGCTCGCCGCCCAGGCGGAGGGAAATTCGGGCCGCCAACCACTTGGTCCAGGGCCCGATGTGACCATCCAGTGCCCTCAGGGGTACTCCGGCGTCCTCCACGACGAGGTCAACAACGAGTACCTCAAGGTCTTCGTGGAGCGTGACGGCACCGTGATATGGCGCATCGACGGCAGGCTCCTGGAGACGTTCACGGGCAACGGCAAGGTCTTGAGCTTCAACGGCAGCGGTCCCGGGACGATCACGTTCTTCACTGACGGCTCGCGCACAGTCGTCTTCCAGGGACTCACGGTCCGGATACGACCGTTCGGCCTGTGGGTCTACGCCGGCCGGGAGTCGGTCGATCCCACGACCGGAAACATCCTCACCGTCAGCGGTTCGATCAGGGACATCTGCGCCGAGCTCGCATAGGAGGCGCTCGGCTTCACCTCCCCGCTCGCCGGGGAGGTCGGCGGCCGCAGGCCGCCGGGTGGGGCCTTTCCCTCTCGCCCGCCAACGAGGTCGGCGTAAGACTTCACCTCCCCGCCCGCGGGGAGGTCGGCGGCCGAAGGCCGCCGGGTGGGGCCTTCCCCTCAGCCGATAAGAGTCCGAATGAGCGTGTCAGCCAGCCAGTCGACGTACCGCTCGTGCGACCAGCCCCGTTCCCGGCGCAACAGCCCATGCACCTCGGGGCTCGCCACGGTCCAGATGATGCCGGCGGCAACCTCCGAGTCGATGCCGCCCCGGAACCCTCCCTTCTCCGCCAGCCAGCCGGCGAGCTTTC
>VBGE01000317.1 GCA_005880345.1 Chloroflexota bacterium
TGTGCTGCGTTGTTTCGAGTTCTACGCTGCTTCCAGGCGTGCCGGTGGGGGCGGAACCGGACGAGGTAGAGGGCGGGCCCGCTACAGGTCTGCCGCTCGCGCGGCCGGGCGCCCGGTTAGGCGGGCTTGGCCGGCGCCGGGGGCTTGCCCGGCAGTCGCCGCCACTGCCGCGGCCCAACCCCGTTGTTGGGGTTGCCCAGGACGAATGCCACTGAAGACGGCTGCACCATGCAGTTGTCCTTGCGAACGACGCTCCGTTCGCCGCCCTCATGGTGCTCGATCACCACGGTCCGCTCCAGTACCGCCCGGACCCGTACTTGCTTGCCGTCGACGATTGCGCTGAATCCACCGCTGACTTCGTGGTTGGGGGGTGGGACGATGCTGGCCAGCGAGACGAGTTCGACGATTTTGTTCATGTAGTAGCTTCCCTCGGGCTAGGCGGCGAAATCGATTGCGCCGCGGAAATCAGCAGGCGCCGAAGTGTTCGGCCGCAGCGAATCTTACCAGAGGCGTTCTGCCCGACTTACGAAGGGTAAGCGGGGGCTACGCCGCGGAGCTCTGCTGTTCCTGCAGGCGCAGCTGGCGAGCGGCCTCACGGCCCCGGCGGGCCGCTTCCTTGCTCGCGAGGTGCCTGACGCGCAGGTGGCGCGGGTTGACGAACAGGCGCCGGCGGTTGACCAGCACCTTAGGCTCGCCCGGGGCCGGCTCGATCACCGCGGTCCGTTCGAGGACCGCCGTCACCCAGACGCGGCGACCGTCATCGACCTCGGCCTCGAAGTCGGGCAAGATCTCGTCGTCTTCGTCCATGGAGACG
>VBGE01000318.1 GCA_005880345.1 Chloroflexota bacterium
GTAGGTCACGCCGTCGCCGTCGACGTCGCGGTAGCGGGCCCACTCACCTGCGGCCTTCTCGAGGTCTTCCTTCGACAGGACCTTGCCCCGGTCGAACTTCTTGTCGGGGTACTTGAACTCGGGCGTCATCCACAGGTTCATGCCCAGGTCGAGGTCGGACAGCACGAACACCGGCGTCTGGAAGCGGTCCGCGTGATCGAACGCGTCGCGCGCGAACTCGTAACACTCCTCCACCGTGCCGGGGAGGAGCACCAGGTGTTTGGTGTCGCCGTGCGACAGCGTGTACACAAAGGCGATGTCGGCCTGCGTACGCAAGGCCGGAAAACTCGGCCATCAACGAGATGCCGGGGCCGGAGGTCGACGTGAACGAACGAGCTCCTGCCCACCCTGCCCCGATGGCCATCCCGACCGCAGCCAGCTCGTCCTCAGCCTGGACGACAGAGACCAGCTTCTCGCCGGTCTCGGGGTCGAGCCGGAAGCGGTCCGAGTAGGCGATGAAGTACTCGCACAGCGAAGACGACGGGGTGATCGGGTACCACGCGACCACTGTCGCGCCACCCATCAGCGCACCCAGCGCCGCCGCCTGGTTGCCCTCGACCAGGACCTTGCCCTCGACTCTGCCGGTCATCGGCTCGAGGCGGTACGGATCCTGCTTGGAGAAGTTGTCCTGCCAGTAGTCATAGCCGACCTTGATCGCGTCGAGGTTCACGGGCACGGCCTTCGGCTTGGCCAGGAACTGGCGCTTCACGGCGTGCTCGACGGATTCCCACTGGATCCCCAGCAGGCCCGCGACGACGCCGACGTAGATCATGTTCGCCAGCTGCTTGCGCAGCGTGTCGCTCTGGATCTTGGCCTTGGCCAGCTTCGAGAAGGGGACGGGGTAGTAGATCAGGTCGGTTCGCGCGTCGGCCTTGGAGAAGGCCTCTTCGTGGATGACGACCCCGCCCGCTCGTACGGTCTTGAGGTCCTCGCGCCAGGTGGCGACGTTGAATGCGATCAGGATGTCGACCTTGTCCGACCGCGCCATGTGGCCTTCCGGGGTGATGCGCAGCTGGTACCACGTCGGCAGCCCCTCGATGTTGGAGGGGAAGACGTTCTTCGGCGCGACCGGGATTCCCATATGGAATATGGCTCGCGTCAGAACCAGGTTCGCCGTCTGGCTGCCGGAACCGTTGACGGTCGCCGCCTGGATGGTGAGGTCGTTGACGATGGGTTCGGTCACTGGGGAGAGCGAATTCAGGATTCTACGCGTCTGCAGGAGCCGGCCTCTATTCCTTAGAGTCACGTGGCTGTGAAAGTGGCCATCCCGAAGGAGCTCACCCACGACGAGCGCCGGGTGGCTCTCGTCCCCGACACCGCGGCCAAGCTCATCGCCGCCAGGCTCGAAGTGGCCGTCCAGGCCGGCGCCGGGACCGAGGCCTTCATCGCCGACAGCGCCTACGAGCAGGCGGGCGTCAAGGTCGTGACCCACGCCGCCGACCTGCTCCAGGACGCCGCGGCCGTGCTCAAGGTGCAGGCGCCGATGCCCAGCGAGGTCGAGCTGCTGGCCAAGGACGCCGTGCTGATCAGCTTTCTCCAGCCCGCGACCCAGGGCGACGTCGTCAAGGCGCTGGCCCGGCGGGGCGTGAGCGCGTTCAGCCTGGAGCTGCTGCCGCGCATCTCGCGCGCCCAGTCGATGGACGCCCTCTCGTCGCAGGCCTCCGCCGCGGGCTACAAGGCGGTCCTGATGGCCGCGGAGCGTCTGGGCAAGTTCTTCCCGATGATGATGACCGCCGCCGGCACGGTGGCCCCCTCGAGGGTGCTGGTGATGGGCGCGGGCGTGGCGGGCCTCCAGGCGATCGCCACCGCTCGGCGCCTCGGCGCGGTCGTCTCTGCTTATGACGTACGGCCGGCGGTGAAGGAAGAGGTGCAGTCGCTGGGCGCAACGTTCATCGAGCTGGCGCTCGAGGCTCAGGAGGGCCAGGGCGGCTACGCGCGCGAGCAGTCGGAGGAGTTCCTGCGCAAGCAGCGCGAGCTGATCGGCGAGCACATCGCGAAGTCGGACGTGGTCATCACGACCGCGGCCGTCCCCGGGCGTAAGGCGCCGCTGCTCGTCACGGGCGACATGGTCAGGGGCATGCGGCCGGGCTCGGTGATCGTCGACCTCGCCGCCGAGACTGGCGGGAACGTCGAGCTCACTCAGCCGGGGCAGGAGGTGGACGTCGACGGCGTGACGATCATCGGCACGCGCAACGTCCCGTCCACGATGCCGCTGACGACGAGCCAGCTCTTCGCTCGCAACGTGGCCAACCTGCTGCTCCACCTGGTCAAGGACGGCGCGATCAACCTGGACTTCTCCGACGACATCACCAAAGGTGCGTGCGTCACGCACGGCGGGGAGATCGTCAACGAGCGCGCCAGGCAAATGGTTTCCGCGGCATGACGAACGAGCTGCTCAACGAGCTGACGTTCTTCGTGCTCGCGATCTTCGTCGGCTTCGAGGTCATCTCGAAGGTCCCGACCATACTGCACACGCC
>VBGE01000319.1 GCA_005880345.1 Chloroflexota bacterium
GTCTGGGAGATCGCCCACAACCCGGACTGGGAGCTCGCCGCGGATGGGTCGGTTAGGCTGCCCTAGCGCCGACTCGTAGCGAGGCGGTTCATTCGATCAGCCCCAGTACCGTCCCTCCGGCGGCTCCAGAGGCTGGTACTCGCCTTTCGCGCCGGCCTCGGGTGGTGGTGTCGTCTTCCGTCGTGACATCCGGGTGCTTGCCCTGATCAGCAAAGCGACGACGGCAACTCCGCCTGCAAGGCTCACAGCCGTCAGACCCAGCGACAACCAATCCAACGCGCGGCTAGCTTATGCCTGGTTCGGCTCGAAGGCCGGGGCTAAAAATTGGCTGACTCCTGGACGTTAGCCGTTCTCCCTTCGAGTAGATGGCGACAATTGAAGCAAACACAGGTTCGGTCAAGCGCGCGGCGTCCAACCCGGGTTTTGAGTTCCTCGAGCGCCTCGGCTATGCCGTGCGTGGAGTCTTGTACGTGGTCATGGGCGTCCTCGCGCTGCGAATCGCCCTGTCGCAACCGGGCGGCCATGCCTTCGACCTGACCGCCAGCCTCGTGTTCATGATCGGCAACCAGTACGGCAGGGTCATCCTGCTCGTGGTCGTCGTCGGGCTGGCCGCCTATTCGGTCTGGGGCCTCATCCGGGCGGTTTTCGATCCCCTGCACCGTGGCAGCGACCCGTCCGGCTACATGGCGCGGCTGGGTTTCCTGTCGAGCGCGCTGTCGTATGGGTTGATCGTGGTGTTCGGCCTCAAGATCCTGGCCGGCGCCGAAGATGCCTCCGGCGATGGGACGCAGAAGTCCGTCACCGCTCTCCTCGATCATCCGGCAGGCGGCGCCCTCACGCTGGGGTTCGGCCTGGTCGCGCTGGGCATCGGCGTCGGGCAGTTCGTCGAAGCCTATCGCGCCATTTTCCAGCGAGACCTCAAAGGTGCCGAGATGGGCGAGACAACTCGCAAGCTCGTGACCACGCTGGGCCGCTTCGGCATGTTCGCTCGCGGCGTGATCTTTGTCGTGGTCGGCTGGTTCATCGTGCAGGCTGGCCTGAACCACGACCCGACCGAGGTCCAGGGGTTCGGCGGCGCTTTCATGTTCCTCGGCAGCCAGCCGTTCGGCCACGTGCTCCTGGGCGTGGTCGCCCTCGGCATCATCGCGTTGGGCCTCCATTCCCTGGCGTGCGCGCGGTGGGTCAAGCTGATGGGCAGCCCGGGCGCGGCCTGACCGCGCACCGCCGATACGTGCGCCACCGATGAGCGCCGTGAGGACCCGTGCCGCCCGAGCGACAAGCGTGGTCATCCTCAGCTCCAAGGCTGGCTCGTTCAAGCCAGAGGTCGAAGCCAAGATCCGCAGGACGTTCGCGGACAGCCTGGTCGTGGAGTTCGATCCCAAGATGGACCTGCAGAAGCTCCTCACGCCGACCGCCACGGTCGTGGTATGCGGCGGCGACGGCACGGTGGGCTGGGTCGTGCGGCGACTGGTCGAGACCAAACACCCGGTGGGCATCATCTCGATGGGGACTTTCAACAACTTCGCCAAGTCGCTGCACCTGCCGACCACCATCGACGCCGCTATTCGCGTGGTCAAGAACGGCAAGCCGCATCCGATCACGCTGGGTCGAGTCAACGGCACCGTGTTCCTCGAAGCAGCGGCCATCGGACTTTTCGGTGAGACGATCGCCGCCGGCGACGCGGCCAAGGACATGGCCTTCGGCGCGTTCGCCGACGCGGCGAGGAACATGCTGACGGCCACCAAGTTCAGGTATGAGCTCGCGGGCGACATCACCGGCGATGGCACCGCCATGTCCCTGGTCTTCATCAACACGAAGTCGATCGGCTCGCAGATGCCGGTCAGCGACAAGACGCCGGAAGATCCGTACCTCGAGCTCGCCGTGCACGCCGGGTCCAACCGGA
>VBGE01000320.1 GCA_005880345.1 Chloroflexota bacterium
TGCGCCGCTCCTCGTAAACGATCTGGCGCTGCTTGTTCATCACGTCGTCGTACTCGACCACGTGCTTGCGAGCGTCGAAGTGCATGCCTTCGACCTTCTTCTGCGCGCTGGCGATTGAACGCGCGACCCACGGGTGCTCGATCGGCTCGACCTCCAGGCTGTCCATCAACCTGCCGATCCGCTCGGCCGCCGGGCCGAAGATCTTCATCAGGTCGTCTTCCAGCGAGATGAAGAACTTGCTGGAACCAGGGTCGCCCTGGCGGCCGGCTCGGCCGCGAAGCTGGTTGTGGATGCGGCGGCTCTCGTGGCGCTCGGTGCCGATGATGTGCAACCCGCCCACGCCGGTCACGCCCTGTCCGAGCACGATGTCGGTGCCTCGCCCGGCCATGTTGGTGGCGATCGTCACCGCGTTGGCCTGGCCGGCTTCGGCCACGATCGCCGCCTCGCGTTCATGCTGCTTTGCGTTCAGCACGTTGTGCTTCACGCCGCGCCGCTCGAGCATCTTCGCGAGCCTCTCCGACTTCTCGACCGACACCGTGCCGACCAGGACCGGCCGGCCGAGCTCGTTCATCTCCACGATCTCGTCGATCACCGCTTCGAACTTCGACTTCTCGGTCTTGTAGATCACGTCCGCCTTGTCGTCACGAACCATCTTCCGGTGCGTGGGAATGACCACGACGTCGAGGCCGTAGATCTTGTGGAACTCCTCGGCCTCCGTCACCGCGGTACCGGTCATGCCGGCGAGCTTCTTGTACTGCCGGAAGTAGTTCTGCACGGTGATCGTCGCGATCGTCTTCTGCTCTTGCTGGACCTTGACGCCTTCCTTGGCTTCGACTGCCTGGTGCAGGCCGTCCGACCAGCGGCGTCCCGGCATCGTGCGGCCGGTGAACTCGTCGACGATGATCACCTCGCCTTCCTTGACGAGGTAGTCGCGATCGCGCAGGAAGAGCGCCTTTGCCTTCAACGCCTGATTGATCTGGTGCGCCTCGACCACGTTCTCGAGGTCGTAGATGTTCTTGATCCCGGTCCAGCGCTCCATCTTCGAGATGCCTGCTTCGGTGAGGGACGCGGACTTGTGCTTCAAGTCGACGTCGTAGTCCTCGCCCTCGGTCAGCCGACCGGCCCAGCGCGCGAACTCGTAGTACTTGTCCGTCGACTCGCGCGAGATGTCCGAGATGATGTGCGGCGAGCTCGGAGTTGGTGGCATACGTGATGTCAGCTGCGTAAGCCTCCTTCTTGGTCGCCGGCCGCAGGTGCTGCAGGCGCGAGTCGGGATGCGTCTCGTCCAGGTACTCGGGGTCGTACACGAACGTGCCCGCGGTGCCGACGTTGATGCCGACAGTCATGCCCAGCGCGTGGTAGATGGGGGCCATCCACCCCGCGTCGCGGCGAGCCAGGTAGTCGTTGACCGTCACCAGGTGCACGCCTTTGCCCGCGAGCGCATTCAGATAGAGGGCAAGGCTCGCGACCAGCGTCTTGCCTTCGCCCGTCTTCATCTCGGCGATCTTGCCCTGGTGCAAGACGATGCCTCCGACCAGCTGGACGTCGAAGTGGCGCAGGCCGATCGTGCGCCGGCCGGCCTCGCGGCACAGGGCGAAGGCCTCGATCAGCAGCTCGTCGAGGTCGTGCCCTTCCTGGGCCCTCTGGCGGAGCTCTTGCGAGCGGGCCAGAAGCCCCGCGTCGTCCAGCTCCTTGAGCTCAGGCTCGAGGGCGCCGGCGGCCTCGGCCACCGCCAGGTGGCGCTTGACCTCGCGTTCGTTGGGGTCGAGAAGACGGGTTAGGACAACCATCGTGATGTACTAGAGGTTACCCGGCCCGCGGAGATCCGAACCCGGCTGCCGGCTAAGGAACCACCGGCTCGATCACCGCCAGCGACCCGTCGGCCCGCTTGACCATGATCTGGAGCTCGCCCGAATCCTCGTCCAGGTAGACCAGGAACGGCTGGCTGTCCCCCATCAGCTCGGCCGACGCTTCCGCCACCGACATCGGCCGGACCTTCAAGCGCATCCGCTCAGGCTCGTCGAGGCGCGCTGGCGGCGCCGGCACGGGAGGTATCCGCACGGGGGAAGCCTGCTGCCTGCGATGAGTGACCTTCTCCTTGAAGGCGACGAGCTGGCGGTCGATCTTGGTCAGTGCGAGGTCGAGCGCCGTGAGCGGATCGGCGGCCCGCTCCTTCGCGTACATGTCCGGAGTGCGGCGGCCGTCGAGGTGGACGAGGATGCGGCACTCGAACACGTGCAGATCGCTCTGCTTGCGCTCCTCCAAAAATTCGACCTCGGCGTCGACCACCTTGCCGAAGTGGTGGACCAGGCGCTCCAGCTTGCGCTGCGCCATGTCGCGCACCTCCTGCCCCATACCGTTGGTACGGTCGTGCAGGACGACCTTCACAGCCCGAGTATAAGACGACCCAGACGGCCCGGACGAGGCGCTACTTCTGCGCCGGCTTGTACCCCGGAGGCGGAGGAAACAGAGCGGTGATCTCCTTCGGGAGCGGGATGCCCTGGGCGAACATGCGGTCCAGGATCTTGGGCCGCAAGCCTGTGGGCCGGAACTCGGCGAGGACCTTGCCGTCCGGCGTCGCGCCCTTCTGTTCGAGGACGAAGATGTCCTGCGTCGTGATGACGTCCTGCTCCATGCCGACGATCTCGGTGATGCCGGTGACCTTGCGCGAGCCGTCGCGCAGCCGGCTCAGCTGGACGATCAGGTTGATGGCGCCGGCGACCTGCTGCCGGATGGCGCGGATCGGCAGGTCCACGCCCGCCATCAAGACCAGCGTCTCGAGGCGAGCCAATGCGTCGCGGGGGCTGTTGGCGTGCAGCGTCGTCATGGAGCCGTCATGGCCGGTGTTCATGGCCTGGAGCATGTCGAGCGCCTCTCCCCCACGACATTCACCGACGACGATGCGCTCGGGTCGCATACGCAGAGAGTTGATGACGAGGCGCTGGATGGTGATCTCGCCCTCGCCGTTGATGTCTTTCGGCCGCGTCTCGAGTCGACACACATGCTCCTGGTGCAGCTGGAGCTCGGCCGCGTCCTCGATGGTCACGATGCGGTCCTCGACCGGGATGAAACCGGAAAGCACGTTGAGGAAAGTGGTCTTACCGGTGCCGGTTCCTCCGGAGATGATGATGTTGGCCTTGGCCAGCACCGATGCTTTGAGAAATCCGAAGCCGGCCTCGTTGGCGGTGCCGAAACGGATCAGGTCCTCGACCTGGTAAGGGTCGCGCGAGAACTTGCGGATCGTGAGGAGCGGGCCGTTCAGTGCCAGCGGTCTGATGACGGCGTTGACACGCGAGCCGTCTGCGAGTCGCGCGTCGCACAGAGGGGAGCGCTCGTCGATGCGGCGGCCCACCGTGCGGACGATGAACTGAATGACGTTGAGCAGCTGGTCTTCGTCGACGAACTTGATGTTCGTGAGCACGACTTTGCCGGCCATCTCGACGTACACATGGTCGTTGCCGTTAACCATGATTTCAGTGACACGGTCGTCACGGATCAGGGGCTCGATGGGCCCCAGCTGCTGGTAGTACTCATCGATGTTGATACCTGGGATCCGGACTGCCATTCGGCTACCCTCCGCGGGGTTGATCCACGGCGAGGCGGCGCCTCGCCGACTCTGACGTAAG
>VBGE01000048.1 GCA_005880345.1 Chloroflexota bacterium
GAACTGGTTCGGATTGAGATGCGTGTAGAGAGGCGACACAAAGTAGTTGTTGCCCCAGAACTTGGCCACGGTCTCATTGAGGATCTTATGGACCACCTGCGAGCTCGGAACCGCTCCCTCCTGGAACTGATACCACGGCGGAGCCGAAGGCCAGAACAGATAGGTGACGAAAGCCAGCAATGCCATGAGCAACAACGCGGCGATGAAGCGGTGGTAGTGCTCGCGGCTGCGCAGCCAGAAAACGAAGCCGACAAGGATCGGCAGCGGGAAATGCATGAAGTAGAAAAACATCGCGAGAACGTCCTGCGGGCTGACCGATTCGAGGTGGTAGAAGGCGTGCTGCAGGGTCAGCGTGGGCAGCGTGCCGGCGAACACCGACTTTTCGAGGCCAGAGAGATCGTGCGGCGCGAAGCCGGTCTTGGCGGCAAATCCGCGCATCGCCTCATACGCGAAGAACAGCAGCAGGAACGGGCCCCAGTCGGCGATGAACGTCAGGCCGCGGCCCATCGCAATCGCGATCACGAGCAGAGCGAGGACGACCCACTCCGGCTCGATGGAGATGCCGCGCCAGATCATCACGCCGAAGATCACGGCGAGGTAGATGACGCTGCCGATCAAAAGCGCGCCGGGTCTGCGCGCCAGCGACCGCGTCGGGCTAGCCGGTTCGGACAACCGCCACCGCCGCGATCTCCACGGTCGCCGAGAAGGGCAGGGCGTGCGCGCCGATGGCCACGCGCGTGTGCTTGCCGGCTGCTCCGAGCACCTCGACGAACAGGTCGGAGGCGCCGTTGAGGATCTTGGGCTGGTCGCCAAAGCCCTCCGCCGACAGCACGAAACCGAGGACCTGTGACATCTCGACGAGCGTGTCGAGGCCGGCCGCCGCGTCGATCTGAGACATCACGCCCAGCGCGCACAGCTCGGCTCGGCGCGTCGCCTCCTCCACTGAAACCTGGTCCTGGCAGCGGCCGGAAAGCACCTGATCGCCTTCTCGCGACAGCTGGCCGGCGACGTAGATGAGCGAACGCCCGTCGCCGATCGACGTCACGCGGGTCTGCAGGTATGAGGCGACAGGTCGAGCCGGCGGCGGCAGGGCGAGGCCTAGTTCACGCATACGCTCATGCGGGGTCGTCAACTTTTAGAGCGTAGCTGCCTATCTGACGCGGCCGCGGAGATGCGCCAGGACAGCCGTGAACACGACCGCAAGCGCACCGAGGCCCAGCGCGATATAGGGCAGCTGGGGCGATGACAGAAAGGCGGTGAGCGATGAGTCGCTGCCCGCGCTCGCCGTGCGCGCCCCGGTGGCAGCGGGTGCGGACGCCGGCGGGCCGTGCGGGGTGTCCCCGGTGTCGTGATAGGTCCACAGCGAGGCAACATGCGTCGAGGGGCGGAAAGTGGCCACGTAGAGAGTCGGCTGGTCGTCGTTGGAGACGGCGAGCGCGGTGACGGACGCCTCCGGAGGCTGCAGCGACCGAAACGTCTGTCCCGCGTCGTCGCTGCGCCACAGACCTCCCGATCTCGACCCGCCGCCATCGCTGCCTGCGTAGAAGCGGTCGTAGTGGTCGGTGATGAAATTCACCTGCGTGTAGTCGGTGGCCGGCAACAGTGCGCCTCCGCTCAGCGCGCCGAACGACGTGCCGTTGTCCGTCGACGCGAACAACCCCGTGTTGGTGCCGACGATCAAGGGGCGAACGTTGCCGGTTGGCGGCAGCGGACCGGCGACGAGCTTGACGACGATCGTGCCGCTGACCGGAGGATTGAAGTCGGTCCAGGTGACTCCAGCGTCGACGCTCTGGTACAGGGGCAGGATGCCGCCCGCGGCCTGCGCGTCGCCGCCCGCGACCAACCTCACCGGGGCGTGGATGGCCTCGACTGCCAGGGCGTTGATGCCGTGGTTGGCGAGACCTGAGGCCGACCATTTGACGCCGTCGTTGCTCACATAGACGCCGCGGTCGGTGCCGGCGGCGACCAGGCCCAGTGCAAACGCGAAGGCGCGCACCGCGCGTCCCTCGAGACCCGCCGCGGGAGCCCACGTCGCCCCGCCGTCTCTGCTGACCAGAGCCCCTGAACCTCTCGTCCCGGCCAGCACGAGGCCTGACGCGTTCGTGCTGAAGGCGATCGTCAGCACCGGCGCCTTGCCCGTATGCACCCCGACCCAGGTGGTGCCGGCGTTCGGGCTTCGGAACAGCGTGCCCTCGGAGTTCGCGGCGACGAGGACCTGGTTGTTGTTCGGATCGACCGCCAGCGCGAACACCGCGCTCCGGCCCTGGTGCGGCAGGGGGGTGATCGGGATCCAGGTCGAATCGGTGGGCGCGTCGGCCACCGCGTTCAGGGCCGCGGTCCCGATCAGCCAGAACCCCGCCAGGGTCGCGAGAAGACGTCGGCCAGGCAGCGACACGAGCCCGCCGATTATCACCCAAGCCGCCCTGGGGCCACCAGCAAGGGAACATCGGTCCGGGGCCGTTTCCTTACAATCCCCCCGTGCTGTCCGGGGGGTCCCGTGAACTCAAATCGCGAGCTTCGAGTTCGTGGATCGGCAAGATCGGCGCCTTCATGGATCGGGCGGCCTTCAGGCCGGCGACGCTGCCGGACAACCTGGTCACGGGCCTGGCCCTCGTTCCCCCGATCGCGGCCGGGCTGGTCATCTACAGAGTGCCGGCGGCCGAGATGCTCGCCATCGCCGTGGCGGCCGGCGCTGCCGGCATGGTCGTCGCCCAGCTCCTGTGGCGCCACCAGCGGCCGCGCCAGCTGAGTGGGGCGCTGATCGCTTCGCTGTTCGGCGTCGCGCTGGTCGGCGCCGGGGCGAGCCTTTTGGTCTCGGTCGAGATCGTGGTCCTCGCCACGATCCTCGAGCTGCTGCGGGCTCGGTACATCCCTGCAATCCGGGCCCAGGCTGGGCTGATCGCGTTTGCGGTCGTGCTGTTGGTCACCGGCGGCGGACCCCTCAAATATCTCGACCCCAACGGCACCACGAATCGACTTGATCCGATCGACACGTGGTACCAGCTGTTCCACCAGTCCTCGTGGACTCTCGACCCCATCCGGTTGTACGTCGGCAACGTGCCGGGTCCCGTGTTCGCGACCTCGCTGCTTGCCGTGGCCGTTGGCGTGGCGTGGCTCGCCTACGCGCGGCGCGTGAGCCTTGTCGTCTTGGTCGCCTTCGTCCTCGGGGCGCTCATCCCGGTCTACACCTTCCACTGGGATCCGCTGTTCCAGCTCGACAGCGGGCCGACGTGGTTCGTCGCCGGCCTGCTCCTCGCCAATCGCAGCCAGCTGCCCGAGTCATGGGCGCTGCGGCCGATGCTGGGATTTGCCGGTGGCCTGTTCGCGATCGGGCTGCGCCACAACGGCTACGGCATCGAGGCCGCGTACCTGAGCGTCGCCACGCTCCAGGCGGTGATGGCTGTGATCGTGATCGTCTACTGGGCCGCTTCCGTCGGCATGGACCGCTGGAAGCGGACGCGACGGCTGCGCCAGCGCGAGGCAAACCTTCGCGCTGTCAAGTCGATCCCGCGAGCCTCCTAACCGAGCTTCAGCTCGACGTCGGTCGCGCCCAGCGCCTCGGCCAGGGCTTCCCCACAGTCCTTCAGCTCCGACTTTGCCTCGCGGTCCAGGTTAACAAATCGCTCGCCGGTCAGACGAAGCGCCTGGTTCTTTTGCACGTGGGTCGAGGTCCCCGCTATCCTTCCGTCCACGAGCACGACCGCGGAGATCCAGCCGGCGATCCGGCTGACCTTCGACGCGAAGGCTTTGTCGACGAGGTGATCGCGAGTGGCGTAGCCCATGAGGTAGGGGTCAAAGCTCGGCAGCAGCATCACGCGTCTTGCGAGTCGCGCTTTGCGAATCACGTCGAGGTCGGCCGGCATGAGGTCGGCGGGCACTCCGTCGATCGACACGCTGACGACTTCTCTGGCGAGGCCGGACCACGCCGCCTGGCCGACGCCGGGCCACGCACCCCACCAGCGCGCGAAGTCATTCATGGTCGCGGGGCCGTAGGCACGCAGGTAGCGCCTGGCGATCTCGACGATCGCCTCGTCGGGGTCGATGTCACGCCAACGACCAAGCCACTCACGCGGGCTGACGAAGGTGACGCTGGTGCCACGGCTCGGACCGAAGCACAGCAGGCCGCTGCGAGCCGCCGGCTTGAGCATGCCGCCCCAACCGGACCTGAGGATCTCGTGGATGTGGGGCGACTGGCCCTTGCCGACGATGGCGATGAGCTCCTCTCGGGTCAGCGGCTCTCCGTCGAGCGCCGCGCCGACATCGTTGGCGAGCTTCCAGAACTCCGACTCGGTGGTCTGCATGTACTTCAGCCATGACGGCCGCAGGCGCATCCAGCGACCGCTCATGGCCGCCGTGTACAGCGGCAGGTCCTCGGCGGGGATCAGGTGCAGCGTGCCGCGCATGAGCCACGTCTTGACCAGCGTTCGGTCGGTCCAGAGCGCCGTCCGCACGTCGGCCACTCGGCACTTGACTCGCGTCGCAACCTGCAGCTCGGCGGCCGACATGACCTGCGCCTGCGCCCCACCGATGTCGCCGACGACCCTGGTCAGCTGCTTCTTGGGCGCGCGCGTGTCGAGGTGGTGCCGCTGGAGCCGGAAGGCATGGACCTGGGGCCAGGTGAGCTCGGCGGCCGTCTTCGAGCTGGCCTTCACGCGCCGGGTCAGTCGAACAGGCGCCGGCCGCGGGTGACGAACTGGTCGCGCCGTGGCCCGGTGCCGATGAGCTCGATGGGGGCGCCGATGAGCTCACCGATTCGCTCGACGTAATCGCGGCAGCGCTGCGGCAGGTCGTCCCAGCATTTCACCGCGCCGATCTGGGTCTCCCAGCCGGGCAGCTCCTCGTAGATGGGCGTGCAGTGCTTGTAGTGGGAGATGTTGGCGATGGGATGGTCATATTTAGCGCCGCGGAACTCGTAGCCGGTGCAGATCTTGAGCTTGGGTTGATCGTCGAGGATGTCGAGCCGCATCAGCGCCGCCACGCCGACGCCGTTGAGGCGGACCGAGTAGCGGCCGACTGCGGAGTCGAACCAGCCGATTCGCCGCGCTCGTCCGGTGACGGTGCCGAACTCGTGGCCGCGCTCGCGGATCTGGTCCCCCACCTCGTCGAGCAGCTCCGAGGGAAACGGGCCGTAGCCGACGCGGGACGTGTACGCCTTGAAGACGCCGATCGTGAGGTCGACTCTGGTTGGTGGGATGCCACTACCGGTCAGGCCGCCGCCGGCTGTCGTGTTGGAGCTGGTCACGTAGGGATAGGTGCCGAAGTCGATGTCCAGCATCGTCGCCTGGGCGCCTTCGAGCAGGATGTTGGCCTTGCGGTCGAGGCCGTCCTGGATGATCGGGAAGGTGTCTTTGATGTAAGGGTCGAGCTGTTTGGCGTAGAGGGCGTACTCCTCGAGCATCGTCTCCCAGTCGTAGGCGTCTTTGCCGTAGAGCTTGGTCAGGATCGGGTTCTTCACGCCGTCGACCACGAAGGCGAGCTTCTTGCGCATGAAAGCGTCCTTCTGGAGGTCGCCGATGCGGAAGCCGATTCTTCTGATCTTGTCCGCGTAGGCGGGGCCGATGCCGCGCCAGGTGGTGCCGAGGCGGTCGTCGCCTCTCACCTCCTCTTCGAGCTGGTCGAAGAGGGGGTGGTAGCGCATGACCATGTGGGCGCGCTCGCTGACGATCAGGTTCTTGGGCTCGATGCCGCGCTCGCGGAGCTGGGAGATCTCTTTGAGGAGGACGATCGGGTCGACGACGACGCCGTTGCCGATGATGCAGGTGCAGCGCGGGTAGAGGATCCCGCTCGGGATGAGCTGGAACTTGAACTCGCCGTGCTCGGTGATGACGGTGTGGCCGGCGTTGTTGCCGCCCTGGGAGCGGATGACGATGTCCGCCTTCTCGGCCAGGTAATCGATGACCTTGCCTTTGCCTTCGTCGCCCCACTGGCCGCCGACCAGGATGATGACCACGGGGCGCTAGGCTACTCGGTTCCCGGCTCGGGCCGCCTCGTCTCGAGGTTGTAGAAGCGGGTGTGGTCGCGGCGGAACTTGAGCTCGATCGTCCCGGTGGGCCCGTTTCGGTGCTTCGCCACATGGATCTCGGCGACGCCTGGCTTCTCGTCCGATTTATAGTATTCCGGCCTATAAAGAAACATTACAACGTCACTGTCCTGTTCAATGGAGCCGCTCTCGCGTAGGTCGCTCAGGATCGGACGCTTGTCTGGCCGCTGTTCAGGTGCGCGGCTCAACTGCGAAATCGCGATCACCGGGATGCGAAGCTCTCGGGCAAGTCCCTTTAGGGCACGAGAGATCGCGGACACCTCCTGGACGCGGTTGTCCTCGCCGCGAGAGCGGCCGTGCATGAGCTGGAGATAGTCGATGAGGACCATGTCGATGTTGTGCCGCATCTTGGCCTGACGAGCCTTCAGCTGAAGGGTGAGCTCGTCCATCACAGGCGTGTCATCGATATAGATCGCGGCCTCACCTAGCGGCCCCAGGGCATTCGACACACGATCAAACTCCGCCTCGGTCAGAAGACCGCGATGCATACGCTGCGCGTCGATCTGCGCCTGCTCGGTCAGCAGCCGCTCCGTCAATTGTTCTTTGGACATCTCGAGGCTGAAAATCGCGATTGATTTCTTGGCCTCGAGTGCAGCGTGTAGGCCAACATTCAAGACGAACGATGTTTTCCCCATAGCCGGCCGCCCCGCGACGATGATCAGGTCGCTGTCTTTGAACCCGCTTGTCATGCGGTCCAGGTCGTGGAAACCTGACGGGATGCCGACTATTCCCTGCCCACTTTCCATCTGCAGGGAGATGCGCTCCATCGCTGGGCCGAGCAGGTCGTAAAGCTTCGCCAGCTCGCGCTGGTCTCGGTCGTCTGCGACTCCGAAAACCAGTGACTGCGCCTGGTTGATCGCGTCCTCGGCTTCGATGGAATCGTCGTAGCCGTAGCCCGCGATGTTGCCGCCCGCGGAGATCAGCCGGCGCTTGTACGCCTTCTCCTTGACGATGCGGCCGTAGTACTCGATGTTCGCCGCGGTCGGGACCGCGCTCTGCATCGACGCCAGCTGCGCCCGCCCGCCCACCCGGTCGAGCAGCCCCATCGTCTGCAGCTGTGAGGCCAGGGTGACGTTGTCGATCGGCTCACCCGCTGCGAACAGGTCAAGAGCAGCGCGATAGATCTGCCCGTTGTTCTCGCGATAGAAGTCCTCTGGGTGGAGAAACTGCAGAACTTTCGCGACCGAGAGGGGGTCGATGAGGATCGATCCCAGGATCGACATCTCCGCGTCGAGGTCGTGCGGTGGTACCCGCCCCGCGGCGAGTGGAAGCGTGGTCGCCATGGGAAAGGTTTTCAGCGGTCCTGCGTGACTATCACGTTGACGTGCGCGTCCACGTCCCTGTGCAGCTTGAGCGGCACCTTGTGCTCGCCCAGCGTCTTGATCGGATCCTTCAGATCGATCTTGTGCCGGTCGATCTCCACGCGATGCTGCGCCTTCAGCGCCGCGGCGATGTCCTGGTTCGTGATCGAGCCAAAGGCCTTGTCTTCGGCCCCGATCTTCAACCTCACCACCACCGTTTTGTTGTTGATCTCATCGGCGACCGTCTGCGCCTCGTCGCGGTCCTTCGTCTCACGTTTGACCGCTGCATCGCGCAGTCGCTTCGCCTCGGTTTCAGCGCCCTTCCCGGCTGCGATCGCCAGCTTGCGGCGGAGCAGGAAGTTGCGGCCGTAACCGTCGGCCACTTCCTTCACGTCCCCGGCGCGGCCGAGGTTGTCGACGTCCTTTGTCAGCAAGACCCGCACTTCACACGACCTCCGATTGATATTCGTCTTGGCGGGCTCGCGAACGGATTCGGTTCATCCCACGCCACAGCCCGTGGCGGGCAGCAGAAACAGTATCGCGGACGTCGCGATCCCACAGGCTTTGCTTGGCCTCCAGCGCGTCTTCGTGCTCACGGCGTATGTCTTCCGGGCACGCTGCGATGAACGTCTCTACGGCGAGGATCGCCAGCGCGAGCATGTCGAGCTCGCCCAGCACGGGGATCCACGCCGGAAAGTCGAGCGGGCTGATGATCACGCCAAGTGCGGCCAAGAGCACGATCTTCGGGCGGCGCGGGACGCGATCGTCGCGCAGAAGGCAATAGGCAAGCTTGCCGTGCTTCGGCACATCGACCAGAACTCTTTTTGCCCGCGAAAGTATGGATGGCATGGGGGGGCCGGCACAGCTTAGAGGTTTCCGTGCCCCGTGAAAAGCCAATTAACAGTAGCCTTCCCGCGTGGCGACGGCGACGGGGGTAGGCGAGCGATTCCAGGCTCGCTTCGGCACCTTCCGCCACATCTCGCTCAGCGCCTTCTGGTTCGGCAGCTTCTTCCTGTGGCAGCCGTTTACCTTCGTCATCATCCAGGACCAGGTCGACCAGCTGGTCCCGGATCGGAACGCCCAGGGCGCGGCGATCGGCCTTGCCGTGAGCGTCGGCGGCCTCTTTGCGATGACGATCCCTCCGCTCGTCGGCGCGATCTCCGACCGGCTCACCACGCCATTCGGAAGGCGGCGGCCGATCATGATCGGCGCCTCCATCCTCACGCTGCCCGGATTCCTGCTGATGGCCACGTCACACAGCTACCTCCAGCTCGTGATCGGCTACGCCTGGGTCCAGTTCTTCTT
>VBGE01000321.1 GCA_005880345.1 Chloroflexota bacterium
GAGTTCCGGCGATCGCGGGCGACCTCGCTCTGGCCGCCGGCCTCGCCGCGGCGGTGCTCGCGGCGCTGACCGGCTTCACCGACTTTCACGACACGGCCGGCCATGAGCGCCGCACAGCCCTGGTGCACGGCATGACCATGTCCGCGGTGGTCGCGCTCGACTTCATCTCGCTCGGGCTTCGCGTCGGCGCACCCGGCTTGCGTGTCACCGCCATCCTCCTGTCGACTGTCGCGTGGCTGGTCCTGGTGTTCGGGTCTTACGTCGGAGGGCACCTGACCTTCGGCATCGGAAGCGCGGTCAACCACAACGCGTTCTTCGATGGACCGATGGACTTCGTGCGAGTCGGGAAGCGCGATGACTTTCCCGAGGGCGAGATGCGCAGGGTCGAGGCGAACGGCTTGCCGGTGGTGATCGTGCGGCGCCAGGGCCTGCTGCGCGCGATAGGCGCGGTGTGCGCGCATGCGAGCGGGCCACTCGACGAGGGCAAGCTCGACGGCGACGTGGTCACGTGTCCGTGGCACGCCTCGCGGTTTCGTTTCGAGGACGGCAGGGTGATCGAAGGGCCGGCCACTTTCGACCAGCCTTTGCTCCAGGTTCGCGAGCGAGGCGGTGTCGTGGAGGTCAAGCTCGCCCACCCGCTGAAGTGAGGAGCCGCTAGTCGGCGGTCACCTCCGCGGCGTTGTTCTCGGATTCGACCACGCGGACCTTCAACAGGCGCGCAGGCTTGAACGCGGGCTGCAGGCGGCGAAAGGCCGCGAGCGCGATGTTCTCCGCGGTCGGCAAAACACCCTGCAGGAAATCCACGTCGCGATTCAGGTGCCGGTGGTCGACCGCGCTGATGAATTCGCGCCGCAGCACGTCATCGACGTGGCTCAGGTTGACCACCATCCCGGTGTCGGGGTCGACCGTGCCGCCGACTGTGACCTCGACCACGTAGCTGTGCCCATGCTCGTTGACGTCTTCACCGAATGCCTCGCGATTCCGTTCGTCGCTCCATTCCGATCGGCACAGCACGTGGGCCGCAGCGAAGGTGGCGCGCCTCGTGACGCGCACGTTGGCGGTCATGGGTCCATTCTCAAGTTTGCGCCTGACAGTGGCGCGGATTCGGGTGATGCGAGCCACACGATCACGCGCGCCACGTCGGCGGGCTCGAGCGCAGGGCCGGCCACGCCTGAAATGCGCAGCATCGGCGTGTCGACTGCGCCCGGGCTGATGGCATTGACGCGGATGCCCGCCTCGCGACCCTCAACCGCCAGTGCCTCTGTCAGGCCCGCCAGACCGGACTTGCCGGCGACGTAGGCGGCCATGCCGGG
>VBGE01000366.1 GCA_005880345.1 Chloroflexota bacterium
TCGCATCCCCTCTCGCCGGGACACTGGTCGGAGTCGTGGGCGGGGAGTGGGCGCTCGCGACGTCGGGCGCCGTCTACCTGGTGGCGGCGGCGGTCATGCTGCGATTGCCAGATCCCCGCAGCGCAGGAGCCCAGGTCGGCTCGGTGCTCCAGAGCGCCTGGCAGGGTTTGCTGTACACGCTGCGCAACCCGACGCTGCGCGGCCTCGCGCTGACGCTGAGCACGTTCAACATCGGGAACGGATTGATCGCCATCGCGGTGCCGGTGCTCGTCCTCGGCCGGTTCCACTCCGGGCCGTCGACGGTCGGCCTTCTGGGCGGACTGATGGGAGGGGCCGGACTAGTGTCCGCCCTTCTCGCCGGGCGGATCTCGAGCCAGGGACGGGAGCGGCAGATGATGGTGGCCTCGATCCTGGTGGCGACCGTGGCCACCGCGCTCCTTCCGCTGTCGCCAAACCTGCTGGTGGTCGCGATGGCGATCGCGCTGTTCGGCCTGGCCATGGGGCCGTTCGACATCGGGTTGTTCACGCTCCGCCAGAGACGCACCGATCCGATGTGGTTCGGCCGCGCGTTCGCCGTGTCGATGGCCCTCAACTCCGTGGGCAATCCCATCGGCTCGGCCCTGGCCGGCCCGCTGATCGGCCGGTCGCTCGACGTGGCGCTGTGGGCGGCCGTCGCCGCGGCGCTGCTGTCCGCGGTCTTTCCCATCCTGATGATCCCGGCTGAGCGAGACGCCCAGGCCGCGGCCGCCGCTCGGTGAGCCGGCCTAGCCTCCGAGCAGGCCGCTTGCGAAGAGGCTGACCACTCCGCCGAGAGCGCTGAGGACCAGGCCGACGACGCCACCGATCACCCGTCCGCGCTGAATCGCGCGAGCACCGTTCAGGAGGCCGATGATGGGCAGGATCGGGAAGTAGAAGCCCGCCACGAACGGCACGATGATCGCCGCCAGCCCCGCGATGCACGAGTACAGCGCGTAACCCCCGAACTGGTACAGCAGCGCGCCGGGGCTGCTGAGGATGGCACCCAGCGCGAGCGACCCGCTCGGCGCCGGCTGCTGGTACTGGTAAGGCGTCACGTAGTCGGGCGCGGTCGGGCCCTGGTAGCCAGGAGGCACCTGGTAGCCGGGCGGGACCTGGTACGGCGGCATGGCCGGCGCAGCCGCGCCGAACGGCGGAGGTGGCACCGACGGGGGTGGTGGCGGCTGGTTGGCGTTCGGCGTGTCAGACATGGCGGCATCGTAACCAAGAACTGCTGAATTTCATCCCGGGAAGGCGAACGCTGAGGGCCTAGCGGTGGAGCAGCGCGATGCCTCCGAAGACGAACACGGCCAGGATCAGGACGACGAAGATGAGCGCGATCACGGCCAGGTGCAGGATGCCGAGGATGATGCCGACGGTCGCCATCCACATCCCCTGCTGGCCACCACGCCGGATCTCGCCGCGGGCAAGGAACCCCGTGATGATCGCCACCAGCGCAAGCGTGCCGCCGCCGATGCCCGGGATGATGAAATGCCCGAACACCGAAAAGACGCCCGAGACCAGGCTGACGACGGCCAGAGTGTTGGTCGAAGCGCCCGAGGGCGTGTACGTCGAGGGCTGATTCGGTGGCAGCTGGCTCACGGGAACGAGTGTACGGGTTCCTAGAATCGCCTTTGGACCATGTCGGTAAGCCTCGAGGAGACGATCAAGCGGCGGCTGCAGGCCGTGCCCGAAAGCCCAGGCGTGTACCTGTTCCGCGACGCCAAGACGAACGTGATCTACGTCGGCAAGGCGCTGCGCCTGCGCGACCGGTTGCGCTCTTACTTCACTCCGGGCTACGCCCAGACCGCACGCGTCGCAGAGCTGATCCACCGCGCCACCGACTTCGAGTTCGTCACCACGGCCAACGAGGTCGAGGCCCTCGTCCTCGAGAACAACCTGATCAAGAACTACAGGCCCCGCTTCAACATCCGGCTCAAAGACGACAAGAACTACCTCTATCTGAAGCTGCCGGTGACAGAGGAGTTCCCTCGCGTCCATTACTCCCGCCGCGTGCAGAACGACGGTGCGCGCTACTTCGGGCCTTACACGTCGGCGCAGTCGCTGCGCTCGACCGTCAAGTCGATCCGCCAGCTGCTCCCGTTCCGCACGTGCTCGGACGAGATCTTCAAGCAGGGCAAGGTGTGCCTCGACTTCCACATCAAGCGCTGCCCGGGGCCGTGCGAGAGGCGCATCAGCACCGACGACTACAAGGCGCGCATCAACGAGGTGGCGCTTTTCATGGAGGGGCGCAGCGACATCCTGGTCCGCGAGCTCAAGCAGCGCATGGACGCGGCCGCCAACCGTCTCGACTTCGAGAACGCGGCGCGATATCGCGACCAGCTGCATTCCATC
>VBGE01000049.1 GCA_005880345.1 Chloroflexota bacterium
GGCGGAGATCAAGGACCTCGGCGCCGGGTCGATCATCGGCCTCGGCCATACGCGCTACTCCACGACCGGCTCCAGCCGCGCCGAGAATGCCCACCCGCTGCCGTTCCACCACCCGACGCTTGGGCCCGGCGCGATCGCTCATAACGGCAACCTGCTCAACGCCGGCTCGCTGCGCGCGCAGATGCAGGAGCAAGGCGTGGTGTTCGAAACGGCACTCGATACCGAGGTCATGGCCCGCCTGATCGAGAGCACACACGGGCGCACCTGGGAGGACGTCATCCGCCGCACGTTCGCGCGCGTCGTGGGCGCGTACTCATGCGGGATCATCACTCCAAACCAGCTCATCGCTTTGCGTGACCCATTCGGGTTCCGACCCCTTTGCATCGGCTACATCCCACTGCCAGGGCAACCCGCGCACGTGATCGCGTCCGAGACCTGCGCGCTGGACACGGTGCACGCCACCTTTGTCCGTGAGGTTCAGCCGGGCGAGATGGTCGTGATGGACGAGCATGGCGTGCACAGCGTCACCTTCCAGCCCTCGAGCAAGCACGCGATGTGCGTCTTCGAGTTCATCTACTTCGCGCGGCCGGATTCGATCCTCAAAAATTGCGAGCTCGAGGATGCGCGCATCCGCATGGGCCACGAGCTCGCGCAGGAAGCGCCGGTCGAGGCCGACATGGTCGTTCCGTTCCCTGATTCCGGTACCCCGGCGGCCATCGGGTACGCAGAGGCCGCGGGCATCCCGTTTCGCGAAGCCCTCATGAAGAGCCGCTACATCAACCGCACGTTCATCCAGCCGGACCAGTCGCTCCGCGAGGCGGGCGTGATGCTCAAGCTGAATCCTCTGCCGCGGTCGATCAGAGGCAAGCGCTTGATCGCGGTTGACGACTCGATCGTGCGCGGGACGACGTCACGCCGCATCATCGAGCGCCTGCGCGCCGCCGGCGCGAGCGAGATCCACATGCGCATCTCCAGTCCGCCGATGCGATTCCCATGTTTCATGGGCGTGGACATCGGCTCGACCAAGGAGCTCATCGCCGCGGGCCGCTCGGTCGAGGAGGTGCGCAAGCAGATCGGCGCCGACTCGCTGCACTACCTGTCGATCCCCGGCCTCATCCGCGCCATCGGCCGCGGCACGGCGCAGGAATTCTGCCGCGCCTGCTTCGACGGGTCCTACCCGGTACCTGTGCCGCAGCAGCTCGAGATGGACAAGATGCAGTTCGAAGGTCCCGCGGCCCAGCTCCTCAAGGTGTGAGCTCCGAAGGTCTTTCGTACGCGGCGGCCGGCGTCGACATCGAGGCTTACGAGAAGGCCCTCGAGCGCCTGAAACCCCTTATCGCCGCGACCCATGGCAAGGAGGTCGCGCTTGGGGTCGGTCCGTTCGCAGGCCTGTACTCGCTGCCCGGCGGCGGCCACCTGGCCGCCAGCGCTGACGGGGTGGGGACCAAGATCAAGGTCGCGATCGCGACCGGCATGCATCGCGTGATCGGCTCTGACATCGTCAACCACTGCGTCAACGACATTGCCACCGCGGGCGCACGGCCGATGTTCTTCCTCGACTACTTCGCCACTGGCAAGCTCGATCCAGACGTTTTCGCGGAAGTCGTCGAGGGCATGACGTCGGCGTGCCGCGCGGCCGGCTGTGCGCTGCTCGGCGGCGAGACGGCCGAGATGCCGGGGGTCTACGCACTCGGCGACTATGACCTCGCGGGGTTCATCGTCGGCATGGTCGAGGCGGGAGCGGCGCGCGCGCCGATCCGTGCGGGCGACGTTCTTGTTGGGCTGCGTTCGAGCGGACTTCACACCAACGGCTACTCGCTGGCGCGCAAAGTCTTCGAGGGCGTGGTCCTCAAAGGCACCCTGGCGGACGAGCTCATGGCCCCGCACCTCTCATATCTGGATGATCTGAGCCGAACCCGTTGGAAGGGCGCCGCGCACATCACAGGAGGCGGCATAGTCGGCAACCTGCCGCGTTGCCTGCCAGAGGGACTGGCCGCCAGGCTGGACCGGTCTGCGTGGCGAGTGCCGCCCATCTTCGAGCGGATTCGCAAGCAGGGACGGATCTCCCCTGACGAGATGTGGGGAACGTTCAACATGGGCCTGGGCATGATCCTGGTCGTCGATCCAGGCGACGTGCCCGAGGGGGCCATGATCGTGGGTGACGTGGTCGAGCAGTCAGGACCCGAACGGGTGGAAATCAGCTGAAGCTCGGGGTCTGCGCATCCGGCCGGGGCACCAACCTGCGCAACCTTATCGAGCGCGGATTCGATGTGGCGGCGGTGGCGACGAACCGACCGTCGTGTGGGGCGGCGCTTCTCGCTCGCGAAGTCCGGGTCCCGCTTGCCGTTCTGCCCCAGAAGAATTTCGGTTCGACCGAAGAGCGCGATGCCGCGATGCGTGATTTCTTCCTGGCGGAAGCGGTGGAGCTGGTGGTCGACGCGGGCTACGACCGCATCCACACCAGGCCGTTTCTAAACGCCTTCGACGGCCGCATCGTCAACGTGCACCCATCCTTGCTGTCCGAGTTCGCGGGTGGGATGGATGCGATCGAGCAGGCGCTGGCCAGCGGGGCGGCACAAACAGGGGCGACCGTCCACGTCGTGACTGCCGACCTCGACGCCGGTCCGATCCTCCTCCAGGAGCCCGTTCCAATCCTCGAAGGCGATACGGTGGAGACACTGCGCGAGCGGGTCCACCAGGCTGAGTACCGGATCCTCCCCGCGGCGATCCGGCTGATGGAGGCAAGGCTTGCCGACAGCACTTCTGTCCGTTAGCGACAAGACCGGGCTCCCCGCGTTTGCGCGCGGGCTGAGCCGGCTCGGGTTCGAGTTGTATGCCACCGGCAGCACGCTGCAGGCGATCCATGACGCTGCGATCGATGCAAAGCCGGTGAGCGAGCTCACTGGATTCCCCGAGATGATGGACGG
Organism: Chloroflexota bacterium; assembly: GCA_005880345.1. GTDB lineage: Bacteria > Chloroflexota > Dormibacteria > Dormibacterales > Dormibacteraceae > 40CM-4-65-16. The sequence goes on from VBGE01000049.1 coordinate 2,928, forward strand.
CCGCATCAAGACCCTCCATCCCGGCGTGCACGCAGGCATCCTCGCGCGCCGGGACAAACGCGAGCATCTCGAGGCCCTCCAGGAGCACGGCCTGCGCCAGATCGACCTGGTTTGCTGCAACCTCTACCCGTTCTTGGCCACGATCCGCCGGCCCGAAGTCACGTTCGACGAGGCGGTCGAGCAGATCGACATCGGCGGCCCGGCGATGATCCGCGCCGCGGCCAAGAACCACGACTCGGTCACCGTCGTCGTCTGGCCCCAGCGCTACCCCGACGTGCTGGGCGCGCTCACCGAAGGCACTCTGGACCTCGACATGCGGCGGCGCCTGGCGGCGGAGGCGTTCGCCCACACCTCGGCATACGACGCGTGGGTTGCGGCGTACCTGCGGCGCGCAGGCGGCAACGGCTTCCCGACCGAGCTGACCATCCCCGGCCTCCTGGCGCAGCCGTTGAAGTACGGCGAGAACGAGCACCAGAAGGCTGCGTTCTACGGCCTCGGCGTCGATCCGGGCGGCCTCGGCAGCGCGCACCAGGTCCAGGGCGGACCGCCCGGCTTCAACAACCTGCAGGACGCTTCGGCCGGCTTCCAGCTCGTGACGGATTACGAGCTTCCCGCCGTCGCGATCGTCAAGCATATGAACCCGTGCGGCCTGGCGGTCGCTGACGACATCGACGCCGCATACAGGCGCGCGTACGAATGCGATCCGGTCTCGGCCTTCGGGGGCGTGGTCGCGCTCAACCGGCCTCTCGACCGCCCTACCGCGGAGCAGATCGTCCAGATCGTGACCCACGTCGTGATCGCCCCGTCTGTCCTGGACGAGGCGCGTGCCTCGCTGGCGCGCCGCAAGAACATGATCGTCCTGGCTGCAGCGCCGGCTGAGATTTCATGGCTCGACCTCGACGTCCGCTCGGTGCCGGGTGGGTTCCTGGTCCAGGAGTGGGACCGCGTTCGCTTCGACCGCGCCTCGGCAAGAGTGGTCACGCGCCGCCCACCCACCGAGGCGGAGTGGGAGCAGCTGGGCTACGCCTGGACCGCCGTCAAGCACGTGAAGTCCAACGCGGTCGTCCTGTTCAGGGAGGGCGCCGCGGTGGGAGTGGGCGCGGGCCAGATGTCGCGCGTGGAGGCATCGCAGCTCGCGGTGCAGCGAGCGGAAGACCGGGCGCGCGGATCGGTGATGGCTTCAGACGCCTTCTTTCCATTCCCCGACGGCCTGGAGGTTGGGATCCGCGCCGGCGTGACCGCGGTGATCCAGCCCGGCGGCTCGCTCAAGGACGCCGATGTCATCGCGGCGGCCGATGCGGCGGGCATCGCGATGGTGCTCACCGGCCGGCGCCACTTCAAGCACTGATCACGATGTCGCGACGCTTTGGAGAGGAAGGACGCGAGCTTTCCTACGGCACGTATCTCAAGGTGCCTGAGCTGCTTGCCCTGCAGCAGCGACTCAGCAAGGAGCACGACGAGCTCCTGTTCATCGTCGCCCACCAGGCTTACGAGCTCTGGTTCAAAGTCATCCTGTTCGAGCTCGAGGCGGTGCGCGACTTCATCGACGCGGACGACGTGTTCACCGCGCGGCACTTGCTGCACCGCGTCTGCGTGATCGAAAAGCTCCTGGTGGAGCAGATCGAGGTGCTCGAGACGATGTCGCCGCAGGACTTCCTCGCCTTCCGCTCCAAGCTCGCTCCCGCGAGCGGCTTTCAGTCGGTGCAGTTCCGCGAGATCGAGTTCTTGTCCGGGCTCAAAGAGCCGAAGTACGTCGCTCGCCTCGAGGCAACCGAGGACGAGAAGGCGCGCCTTCAGCGCCGCCTCGACCAAGCCTCGGTCGATGATGCCTTTCGCGCGCTCGTCGCGCGGCGGGGGGCACCTTCGTTGCTCGAGATCTTCCGCGACCGCCAGCGCCATGGCGATCTTTTCGACCTGGCGGAGGCGCTGCTCGATCACGACGAGACCTTCGCCCACTGGCGCGCGCGTCACGTGTTGATGGTCGAACGCCAGATCGGCGGCAAAACTGGAACCGGCGGCAGCACCGGCGTTCAGTACCTCCGCACGACGCTGGACAAGCGGTTCTACCCCGAGCTGTGGGAGGTACGGTCGCAGCTGTGAGTGGCGACTTTCCCGGAGAGCGGCCGGAGCACCACATGAAGAAGACGCGCGTGGAAGCCCCGCGCGTCACCTGTGGGACCTGCCGGAAGTTCGACGGCACCACGTGGTGCCGCCACTGGAACTTCCACACGACGGCGGAATCGCCGCCGTGCCGCTTCTACGCCCGAAAGGCTTAGGCCGCCTCGACCTCGGAGCGGTCGAGCTCGACCGATAGCGCCTCCTGACTGCGCGCACCGTGCAGCACGATCAGGACCACAGCTAGGCCCGCCACCACCGCGAACGCCGCCAACACGAAGCCGAGCTGGTAACCGCCGCTCAGGGCCATCGGCAGAGGGTCGCCCTCGGCGAACAGCGCTTTCGCGTGGTCGGTCGAGACCGTGCCCAACGCCGCGAGGCCAAGGGCGCCGCCGACCTGCATCGTCACATTGCTGAAGCCGGACGCGAGGCCGGCGTCCTTGACCGGGACTTCGGACATCGAGATCGTGAGGAGCGGCAGAAACGACGTGCCGGCCCCGGTCCCGAGCAGGAGATAGGCGATGAACAGAGTGGGGAAGTAGCTCACGTGCATGTCGGTCTGCGACAGCAGCAGGAGTCCCGACGCCAGGATGCTCATGCCCGCGACCGCCAGGTTCTTGGGCCCGAATCGCGCCATCAGGCGCGCCGAGATGCCCGCGCCGGACAGCACGCCCACGGCGAGCGTAGTCGGGAGGAAACCCAGCCCGGTCTGGATCGCGCTGTAGCCCCGCACGTTCTGCATGTACAGCGCGCCGACGAAGAAGTTGGTGAACATCCCTGCGAAGACCAGGCCTCGCGCCGCGCTGGCGCCGGTCAGCGACCGCATGGCCAGGACGCGCAGCGGCATGATCGGGTTGGCGAGCCTCCACTCCCACAGCACGAAGACGGCGAGCAGCGCGAGCGACGCGCCCCCGAAGCCGATCGTGTGCGTGGAGGTCCAGCCTGCGTCGCCCGCGGTGACGATGCTGTAGACGCCGAGCATCAAGGCAGAGGTCACGAGCAGCGCGCCGAGCACGTCGACACCCTGGCTCAGACCCTGGCCCTCGTTCTCCTCGATCAGCAGCGCGCCCAGGATGAGCGTGGCGATGCCGATCGGCAGGTTGATGAAGAAAGTCCAGTGCCAGCTGGTCATCTGCGTGAGGAACCCGCCCGCCAGCAGGCCGAGCGAGCCTCCGCCCGCGATCACCAGCGTCAGGATGCTCATCGCCTGGGCGCGCTCCGCCGGCTTGCGGAACTCCGAGACGATGATGGCGATGATCACGCCGGTCGCCAGTGAGCCACCAATGCCCTGCAGGAATCGGCCGACGATGAGGTTCTCAGCCCCCTGCGCGAACCCGCTGCCGATCGAGGCCACGGTGAAGAGGAACACCCCCGCCAGGAAGACCTTCCTGCGGCCGATCAGGTCGCCCAGCCGCCCGGCGACCAGAAGGAAGCTGGCATAGGCGATGACGTAGGCGTTCACGACCCAGGTCAGGCCGGCCTGGCTGAAATCGAGGTCACGCTGGATGTACGGGAGCGCGACGTTGACGATCGTGCTGTCGACCATGACCATCAGCTGGCCAAGGCAGACCACGACCAGGGCTATCCACCTTCTTAGATTCGAGTCCATGTGACCTCCAGGAGAACGCAACCGATTCAAGGATGATCACTCTAACAGGATCGTTACTATCTTTATTGCATGGATTATCCGATGGATGGGCATAGTTAAGACTTGGTGATAAGATCAATGGACGTGAAGAGGGACGCTCAGAGCCCCAATCCGAGTTTGCTGACGCTGCTCACACAGCTGCCGAAGGTCATCAACAAGCGCATGTCTGAGGACCTTCTCGGGATGCGAATCAAGCCCTACGTCGTGCTCGGCTACATCCGAGACCACGAGGGGGTGTCCCAGCAGGAGCTGGAGAGCGCCATGTACATGGACGCCAACGGCGTCGTTCTGCTGCTGAACGAGCTGGAGGCGGCCCGGCACCTCGTTCGCCGGCGCGATCCCCAGGACCGGCGCCGGCACATCGTCGAGATCACGGATTCCGGCCGCCGCGCGCTCGAGCGGGCGGACAGGGCCCGGGAAGGCCTGGAGGACGAGATCCTGGCGGCGCTGTCGGCAGAAGACCGCCAGACGCTGCGCCGGCTGGTCGAGCGCGTGATCGAGAGCCTGGTTCAGCCGGCCGCCGAAGCTCGGACCTGACCGGGGACGGCCTGAGGCTCTAGTTCAGGCGCTCCACGATCATGGCCATGCCCTGGCCTCCGCCGACACACATGGTTTCCAGGCCGATCGTCTTGTCCCTCTCGCGGAGCCCGTTGAGGAGCGTGCACAGGATGCGCGCGCCTGTCATGCCGAACGGATGACCCAGCGCAATGGCACCACCGTGCGGGTTCAGCTTGTCGCTGAACGGGTCGACGCCGATGCCCCGGGCCGCGGGGATGACCTGCGCGGCAAACGCCTCGTTGATCTCGACGATGTCGACGTCGTCGATGCTCATCTTCGCGCGTTTGAGCGCCTGCTTCGAGGCGTAGATCGGGC
>VBGE01000299.1 GCA_005880345.1 Chloroflexota bacterium
CCAGTACCAGCCCACCGCCGCGACCAGGTCAGTCGCCCGCGTCGTGTCCCCGACGTTGAGGCACCTTCGCATCACGGAGCGGATGTTGTCGATCTCGAGCTCTGTCCACTCCAGCCACTCGGCCAGGCGGTAGCGAGCCCCTGGCATGGCGCGCGAACACCTGGCCACGTAGTACGCGGTGCACCGTTCCATCACCGCCTCTTCTTCGCCCGCTTCGCGCAGCTTCAGCAGCGCGTAGTCGCGCATGGTCTCGTGCAGCCGGAAGCAGGAGGCCGCCCGCATCGCTTCCCTCACCACCATTGACCTGTCGACCAGCGAGGACAGTGTCTGCAGCACCTCGTCCGCGCCGACGCCCTCGACGTCCTCCAGCGTGAAGCGGCCGGCGAACACGCACAGCTTGCGAAACAGGCTCTGCTCTTCAGCTGAGAGCAGGTCATAGCTCCAGTCGATGGTTGTGTGCAGCGTCTGGTGACGCGGCAGCGCGCCCCGCACGCTGCCGGTGAGGAGGCCGAACCTGTCCGACAGGCGCTCGAGGATCTGATCCGCGGTAAGGATGCGCATCCTGACCGCGGCCAGCTCGATCGCCAGCGGCAGACCGTCGAGCTGCCGGCAGAGGTCCGCGACCGCGGCCTGGTTGGACCTGCTCAGCTCGAAGGTGCCCGACGCCGCGGCCGCGCGCTCGACGAAGAGCGCGACCGCCTCGTTCTGGCGGAGCTGGTGCATTGGCTCCGCCCCGTGCGCCGCCGGCAGCTCGAGCGGCGGCACGGGGAGCACGTGCTCCCCCGGGATCGACAGCGGTTCCCGGCTGGTCGCGATGACGCGGACGCCCGGCGCTGAAGCAAGGATGGCGTGCACGAGCTCGGCCGCCGCCGCCACCAGGTGCTCGCAGTTGTCGAGCACGATGAGCAACTGCTTGTCCTTCAGGTAGGCAAGGAGAAGCTCGGTGGGCTCGGCCCCCGCCTGGTCGCGGAGGTCCAGGGCCGCCATCAGGGTGTTGCTTGCCAGGGCGGGATCTCCAACCTCTGCCAGCTCGACGAGCCAGGCGCCGCCGGCGAAGCTGCGCCCCAGGTCGGTCGCGGCCCGGATCGCCAGCCGGGTCTTGCCGACACCGCCAGGTCCGACCAGGCTGACCAGGCGGGCGGTCAGCAGCTTCTTGCGCAGCTCGGCGACCTCGCGGCGCCGGCCGATGAAGCTGGTCGATTCGGCCGGCAGGTTGCCGGGCCGGTGGGTGGGGCGGGCCATGGTCAGGGAAATTACTACCGCCAGAGGTTGGGCGCGGCTCGCAGATTAGGCAGCCGCTCGGTAATTCCACGGATTTCGGGCGCGCGCGGGCCGCCTAACCTGAGGCTCAAATGGCTGACGAGCTACCCATCCAGCGAGTTGACGTGACCTTCGTCGGGCCCCCCCCGGTGCGGCAAATCGAGCGCGCGTCGGGCGTCAGCGAGGTGAGGGGCGACGGTTCGGCCGTGCGCTGCCTCGTGGCCGGCAGCTTTCAGCCGTTTCTCGAGGCGCTCCGCGGCCACGAGGTCCTGGTCCTCAGGTCTGTTCCGCTCGCATGAATCTCAAGAGGTAAAGAGAAAATGGTCAATCCCTATCCCGTGCAGTTCGACGTCGACTTTCCTACCCGTCCTCTAGGTCGCCTGACGACCGCGTTCCGAGTCATCGTGGCCATCCCCATCGTGGTCCTGCTCACGATGCTGTCGGGCGAGATGTTCAGCGACTCCGACGACCGGAATTCGCTGGTCATCGGCGGAGCCGCGGTCTTCGTGCCGCTGGTGCTGATGCTGGTATTTCGTCAAAAGTATCCGCGCTGGTGGTTCGACTGGAACCTCAACCTGATGCGCTTCTCCAATCGCGTCGCGGCGTACCTGGCCCTGCTGGACGACCGCTACCCGTCGACGGACGAAGAGCAGTCTGTCCACCTCGAGTTCGCCTACCCGGACGCGCGCCAGATGAATCGCTGGCTGCCGCTGGTCAAGTGGCTGCTCGCGATCCCGCACTATGTCGTGCTCTTCTTTCTTGGGCTGGGCGTGATTGCGGCGGTGGTAATCGCCTGGTTCGCGATCCTGTTCACCGGGACGTATCCACGGAATCTGTTCGACTACGTCGTGGGCGTCTTCCGCTGGAACAACCGCGTCACCGCGTACGCCTTCACGCTCATCACCGACCAGTACCCGCCGTTCAGCCTGCGCTGAGCTCCGCGCAGCAGCGTCTGGCCGGCAACCTCGAAAGTGGGCAAGCGCCAGGCGCGAGTCAGCTCCAGGCCTGCATCGGACAGGATCGCGAACGGAAGATGCAACCGCGTGGCGAGCTCCTGCTGGTATTCGGTGGTCTGCGTCGACAGCCCGAAGACCTCGGCGCCCGCCTGACGCATCTCGGCGTGGTGATCGCGGAATCCGCAAGTCTCGGGCGTGCACCCTCGCGCGCCGGGGATCAGATCCCAGTCGTCGACGAGCGGCGCCTCTCCTGGGCGGCCGGTGCGGGGATAGGCATAGAGGACTGTCCGCCCTGGCAGCCTGGCCAGGTTGACGTGGCGGCCGTCCGTGGCCGGAAGATCGACTTCAGGAACACGCGAGCCACGAAGGTGCTCCGCCGCGCCATCGTCGACCGGCGCCGGAAGGTCCGCAGGCAGAACCATCGGATCGAAACGTGAATCGGTCATCGGTCCAGTATGCGTTTAGCGCCTATCTCGCTCGGAGCTGATCTTCTCGCTTCCGCCGGCGAAACTCGCGCACGGTGACGAGGTTGCCGCACGTTCGTGG
>VBGE01000300.1 GCA_005880345.1 Chloroflexota bacterium
CAACACATAACCAGGCCCGATGGTTGCAGTCTGCGGCTCGCCTTCGTGGTCCCAGCTAACACCGCCCGAGGCGACCCGCTGCGCGACTACTCGCATGAAACCCACGTCGCATTGGCGGCCGGATTCACTCCGGCCGCGCTTTGTCTGCCCTGTCTGCCAGGCGACGCATGTGGAAGCTGACTAAGAGGAGCCAAACCTTATACCGGAGGGTGAGCAGCGCCTGCGGCGCAGCCGCACGCGCGATGAGCGGGAACCATACGGGTTCCCGCGTTTCACCCAGCGTTCTTTGGCGGCCGGGCTTCGCCCGGTCGCAACTATGCCTCCTGGGTCGCCGGACGTCGGCGGTGGAAGGCTTTCAGTCAAGTCCGAACCGTATACCGGAAGGAGAGCAGCCCCGTCGCGAAGCGACCGGGCGATGAGAGGAAATGCAGCAGCTCGGCCGGATCCGCGGAGAGAAGCGGCTGCATGTGCCGGTAAAGAGCGGCATCCAGCGACCTGGCCGCGGCTTCATAGTCGGTGCTCGCGCTGCCGGGAGGCTCGGGCACGACCTCCTCCACGACCCCCATCGCCACGATCTCGCGCGATGTGAGCTGCAGCTGCTCTGCCGCTTCGACCTTGCGTGTGTTGTCGCGCCACACGATCGAGGCCGCGGCCTCGGGCGAGGCGACCGAATAGATCGAGTTCTCGAGCATGATCACGCGGTCGGCCACGCCCATGCCGAGCGCGCCGCCGCTGCCGCCCTCACCGATCACGGCCGCGACGATGGGGACCGGGATGCGGAACCAGTCCATGATCGCGTGCGCGATCGCGGCTGCGATGCCCCGCTCCTCGGCGCCGGCGCCCGGGTACGCGCCAGGCGTGTCGATCAGCGACACGATGGGGAAGCCGAACTTCGCCGCGTGGTGCGCGAGTCGCAGCGCCTTGCGGTAGCCCTCGGGATGCATCATGCCCCAGTTCCGCGCCACGCGGTCCTTCAGCGTCCGCCCCTTCTGGTGGCCGAGAAAGACAGTCGTGCGGCCGTGCCACGTGCCGATCCCGCCGACCAGGGCGGGGTCGTCGGCCGCGAGCCGGTCGCCGTGCAGCTCGATGAAGTCGGGTGCCAGGCGGCGGATGTAGTCGAGCGAGTACGGGCGGTCAGGATGACGCGCGAGCTCGACGATCTCCCAGACGCTCATGAGTACATCTCCAGGAGATGGGCGAGCATGGGCCGCAGCTCGGTGCGCGGCAGCACCATGTCGACCTGGCCGTGCGCAAGCTGGAACTCGGCGCTCTGGAATCCAGGAGGTAGGTCGGCGTAGGTGGCCTGCTTGATCACCCGTGGGCCCGTGAAGCCGATGGCCGCGCCAGGCTCGGCGATGTTGATATCGCCCAGCAGCGCGAGCGAGGCCGCCGTGCCGCCGAATGTCGGATCGGTGAGGACGGAGAAGAACGGCACGCCCGCCGCGTCCAGCCGGCCCACGGCGGCGTTGACCTTGGCGAGCTGCATCAGAGCGAGGACCCCTTCCTGCATGCGGGCGCCGCCCGATGCCGAGATCAGCACGTAAGGCACGCCTGACGACGCCGCCTGCTCCATGCCGCGCGCGAGGCGTTCGCCCGCGACGATGGAAAGCGTTCCGCCGACGAAACCGAAATCGAACGTGGCCAGCCATATGGGCTTGCCGGCGAGCGTGCAGGTGCCGGTCCTCACCGACTCGTTGAGGCCTTCTTCGAGAAGGGTCTCGACGGTTTCCTGGTAGCGCTTCGGCACCGTCCAGTTGAGGAGGTCGTGGGACCGGACGTCGGTCCAGCGCTCCTGCCACGATTCCGCGTCGGCGATCAGTGAGACCCACACGTCCGCGCCGAGCCGGAAGTGATGTCCGCAGTTGACACAGACGTAGTTGTGCGCGCGCAGCTCGGGGGCGGCGAGTCCGATGCCGCAGCCTGGGCAGTTGGTCGGCAGCAGGATCTCGGGCAGCTCGCCGCCCTGGATCGCTACGTCGTTGCGGTGGCGCTCGATGATCGCCATCAGAGACTGAGGCCTCCATCGACCGCGATGACCTGGCCCGTGATGAACCCCGCGCGCTGCGAGCACAAGAACGCGACGGTGGCTCCGATCTCCTCGGCGTTGGCCTCGCGCTTGATCGGCGTCATCTCGACGAGCTGGCGCACCATGTCGTCGGTCAGCGAGCCGGTGGTCAACTCCGTCCGCACATAGCCCGGCGCGACCGCGTTGCATGTGATGTTGCGTGAGCCGTACTCCCGCGCGACCGATTTGGTGAACCCGATGAGGCCCGCCTTGGCCGCGGCATAGTTCGACTGGCCGGCGTTGCCCGTCAGGCCCACGATGGACGAGATGTTCACGATGCGCCCCCAGCGCGCGCGCATCATGCCGCTCATGATGGCAGCCTTCGTCGTGGCGAAGGCCGAGAGCAGGTCGGTCCGGATG
>VBGE01000301.1 GCA_005880345.1 Chloroflexota bacterium
GCCGCAACCGTCCCGTCAAGCGTGTCGTCGCGCCCGACCCGGTGTACCAGTCGGAGGCGATCGCCAAGTTCGTCAACGTGGTCATGAGCCGCGGCAAGCGGTCGACCGCGGAAAAGGTCGTCTACGACGCGTTGGCGCGCGCCTCGAAGCAGGCGAAGAAGGAGCCGCTGGAGGTGTTCGACCTGGCTTTGCGCAACGCCACTCCACTGCTGGAGGTCAAGCCGCGGCGTGTGGGCGGCGCGACCTACCAGGTGCCGATCGAGATCCGGCCTGAGCGGCGGCTCGCCCTGGCCCGGCGCTGGCTCGTGCGTTTTGCGCGGCAGCGCGGCGGGAAGAGTATGAGCGAGAAGCTCGCGTTCGAGCTTCTGGACGCTGCGCAGAACACCGGCGGCGCGGTGAAGCGCAAAGAGGAGACCCACCGGATGGCCGAAAGCAACAAGGCTTTCTCGCACTTCCGGTACTAAGAGAGATGAACTTGGCACTCAAAATGCAGGAACGCCCCGTCGCCATCGACAAGGTCCGCAACATCGGGATCATGGCGCACATCGACGCGGGGAAGACGACGACGACCGAGCGCATCCTGTTTTACGCCGGGCGCATCCACAAGATGGGCGAGGTCCACGAAGGGGCCGCGACCATGGACTGGATGGTCCAGGAGAAGGAGCGCGGGATCACGATCACGTCCGCGGCGACGACCGCGAACTGGCGCGACCACGCGATCAACATCATAGACACACCCGGGCACGTGGACTTCACGGTCGAGGTGGAGAGGTCGCTGCGCGTCCTGGACGGCGCGGTCGCGGTGTTCGACGCGGTCGCGGGCGTGGAGCCGCAGTCGGAGACGGTGTGGCGCCAGGCCGACCGCTACGGGGTGCCGCGGATCGCCTTCATCAACAAGATGGACCGCATCGGCGCGGACTTCTACGGCTCGTTGGCGTCCATTCGCACACGCCTGGGCGCGCGCGCGGTGCCGATCCAGCTGCCCATCGGTTCGGAGGGGTCGTTCGCCGGCTACGTCGACCTGCTGTCGCGGCAGTATCGCCATGACCTGGTCGAGGCCGCCGCCGACTTCGACGACAACATCATGCACAAGTATCTCGAGGAGCAAGAGATCTCCGAGGAGGAGATTCGCCTCGCTCTGCGGCGCGGCACGGTGGCCGGCGTCCTGGTGCCTGTTTTGTGCGGCGCTGCGCTGCGCAACCGCGGCGTGCAGCCGATTCTCGACGCGGTGGTCGACTTCCTGCCGTCGCCGGCAGATGTGCCCGCGGTGGAGGGCAAGGACCCGAAGACGGGCGCGCTGCTCGTGCGGGAGCACGACGACAGCGAGCCGTTCTCCGCGTTGGCCTTCAAGATCCAGATGGACCCGCAGGGCGTCGGCAAGCTGACGTTCTTTCGCGTCTACTCGGGCAAGCTGAGGGCGGGGTCGTCGGTCATGAACGCGTCGACCGGCAAGCGCGAGCGGATCGGCCGCATCCTGCGCATGCACGCGATTCGTCGCGAGGACGTCGATGAGGTTTTTACCGGCGACATCGCGGCGGCCGTCGGCCTGAAGTCGACGACGACGGGCGACACGCTGTCGGATGAGGCGCACCCGATTCTTCTCGAGTCGATCACGTTCCCCGAGCCGGTCATCTCGGTCGCGATCGAGCCGAAGACGAAGGCCGACCAGGAGAAGCTGGGGCTGGCCCTGCAGCGCCTGTCCGAAGAGGACCCGACGTTCAAGGTGCACACCGACGAGGAGACGGGGCAGACGATCATCGAAGGGATGGGCGAGCTGCACCTCGAGATCATCATCGACCGGTTGCTGCGCGAGTTCCGCGTGGACGCCAACCAGGGCAAGCCACAGGTCGCGTACAAAGAGGCGATTCGCCGGCCCGCGCATGGCGTGGGGCGGTTCATCCGGCAGACCGGCGGCAAGGGCCAGTTCGGCCACGCCGAGGTCGACGTGCGGCCGGGCGAGCAGGGCGTGGGCTTCGTGTTCGAGGACAAGATCACGCAGGGACGCATCCCGCGCGAATACATCCCCGCGATCGAGAAGGGGATTCGCGAGGCTCTGTTGACGGGCGTTGTGGCTGGTTACCCGGTGGTGGACATCGTCGTCACGCTGGTCGACGGGTCGTACCACCCGGTCGACTCGTCCGAGATGGCGTTCGGCATCGCCGGTTCGATGGCGGTGAAGGACGCGATGCACAAGGCACAGCCGTTCCTGCTGGAGCCGATCATGAAAGTCGACGTCGTTATGCCCGAGGAGTACCTCGGTGATGTCATGGGCGACCTCGCGTCGCGGCGTGGTCATATCCTCGGGATGGAGGGCCGCGGCACCTCGCAGAACGTCCGGGCCAACGTGCCCCTGGCCGAGATGTTCGGGTACGCTACCGAACTTCGGTCTATGACTTCGGGGCGGGCGACGTATTCGATGGAGTTCAGTCACTACGCAGAGATGCCAGGAAACCTTGCGGAGGCTGTGGGCCGCCGCACTACGGGTCGAAGTTGATCAGTGCGAGGAGTTAGTTAGGAGGAGACAGTGGCGAAGAAGAAGTTCGAGCGGACCAAGCCCCACCTGAACGTCGGGACCATCGGTCACATCGACCATGGGAAGACGACGTTGACGGCTGCCATCACCAAGGTGCTGGCGGAGAAGGGCCTGGCCGAGTTCACACCGTTCGACCGGATCGACAAGGCTCCGGAGGAGAAGGCCCGCGGCATCACGATCTCGATCACCCACGTGGAGTACGAGACGGAGAAGCGGCACTACGCGCACGTGGACTGCCCGGGACATCAGGATTACATCAAGAACATGATCACCGGTGCCGCCCAGATGGACGGCGCCATCCTCGTCGTGGCCGCCAACGACGGCGCAATGCCCCAGACCCGCGAGCACATCATCCTCGCGCGGCAGGTCAACGTTCCGTTCCTCGTGGTCGCGCTGAACAAGTGCGACATGGTCGACGACAAGGAGTTCATTGAGCTGGTCGAGCTCGACCTGCGCGAGCTGCTCAACAAGTACGAGTACCCGGGCGACGATATCCCGATCGTTCGCATCTCGGCGCTCAAGGCGCTCGAAGGCGACCCCGAGTGGACGCCCAAGATCTGGGAGCTCATGAACGCCGTCGACACCTACATCCCCGAGCCGGAACGGCCGATCGACAAGCCCTTCCTGATGCCGATCGAAGACGTGTTCACGATCGAGGGTCGCGGTACCGTGACCACCGGTCGCGTGGAGCGCGGCAAGCTCAAG
>VBGE01000302.1 GCA_005880345.1 Chloroflexota bacterium
GGCGTCGACGCCGATGCTGTAGACGCCGGACTGGCCGGCCTGCTGCAGCACCCCAAGTCCGCAGCCGCCCGCGACCTGGAACTCAATGTCGGACTTCGCGTCGATCTGCGCCTTGGCCACGCTCTTGCACTTGGCGGGGTCGGTGAAGTCGTTGGAGTAGCCGACCAGGACCTTGATCGACGGATCCTCCATCACGGCGGCCCACTTGTAGCCGGCGATGTAATGGTTGACGGGCGGGATGCTGACACCGCCCACGGCGCCGATGACGTGCTGGGGCTTCTTCGACTTGCCGTTCTTCTCGAGCCAGCCGGAAATGACGCCGACCATGGCGCCCGCGTCCTGCTCCTTGAAGAAGAGCGACTCGACGTTGGTGTGCTTGAGGTCGGTGCCGTTGGCGTCGGTGCCGGCGCCGTCGATGATCGCGAAGTGCACGTTGGGGAACTGGCCCGAGACCGTGCCCATGGCCGTCTGCATGAGGAAGCCGACGCCGATCACCAGGTCATATGACTTGGAGGCGAAGTTGGTGAGGTTGGGGACGTAGTCGTCGCCGCTCTTCGACTCGACGACGTCGTCCTTGACCCCGAAGTCCGCCTTGGCCTTTTCCAGGCCGACGTACGCCAGGTGGTTGAAGCTCTTGTCGTTCAGGCCGCCGATGTCGGTGACGAGCCCGATCTTGAACTGCTTGGTGGAGGTCCCTGGTGTGTTGGTCCCACCGCACGCCACGGCGACCATCATCGCCACGGCCACCACGCCCAAAAACTTAAG
>VBGE01000050.1 GCA_005880345.1 Chloroflexota bacterium
ATCTATTTGTTCCGTCACGCGGTCGATGCCGCCGGCGAATCCCACACCAGGGGTCGAGGGCCAGCCTTCAGCTTCCGCGAGGCCGTCGTACCGGCCGCCCGCCACGAGGGCATCTTGCTGTCCGGTCGCGCCGCCGGGGTAGAACTCGAAAACGGTCCGGGTGTAGTAGTCGAGACCACGGACCAGGTATGGGTTCACCTCGTGTTCGATCTGGGCCGCCTCGAGCAGCCGCTTGACCATCGCCCAGTGGGCGGCACATTCCTCACACAGGTGATCGTTGATCTTCGGCGCGCTTTGCTTGAACTGTTGCTCATGCGGAACTTTCGAGTCCAGGAGTCGGAGCGGGTTGCGTTCCAGCCGAAGCTGTGAGTCACCGCCAAGCTGCGATTGGAGGGGTCTGTAGTACTCCTTCAACTTCTCCAGGTAGGCGGGACGGCAGCGGCTGTCACCGATGCTGTTGACCTCGAGCCTCAGGTCCTGCAAGCCGACCTCGGTCAGCCACTCCTGCGCGAGCTCGATCACCTCGGCATCGAATCCTGGGCTTCCGCCGCCGATCACCTCGACGTCGAACTGGTAGAACTGCCGGTACCGTCCTTGCTGCGGCTTGTCGTAGCGGAACATCGGCCCAATCAAATAAAGACGCGAGGGCTTGGGGCCCTGGTTCAGGCCGTTTTCGAAGTACGCCCGAACCACGCCGGCAGTGGCTTCAGGGCGCAGCGCCAGGTTTTGCGTGCCGCGCTTTTCGAATCGATAAAGCTCCTTCGACACGGCATCGGTGTCGGCTCCAATCCGCTCGATCAACTCGGCCTGTTCGATCAAGGGCGTGATGATCTCCTCATAGCCATATCTCGTCGCGGTTTCCTCCGCCGCCCTCTGGGCCGCTCGCCATCGCGGCAGGTCGGCGGGCAGGATGTCATGGACTCCTCGGGCAGCTTTGATCGGCTCGGAGCGGGGCATGAGGGTTTCGATTGTAAGAATCCATGCTTCGGCAGTTAAAATGCCGCGCCGATGACCACCGCCTACGTGCAGCTGATTTCTTTGATCCTCGCCTCGCTGGCGCTGCTCATGGGCGCCTACCTGCTGATCATCGGCAAGCGCCCCTGGCGCGGAGGTGAGAGCACCGAGGTCGCTCCGAGAGTGCGGTTGCTCGGGCTGAGCTACATCCTGGTGTTCGGCGCCGCGATGGTGCAGATCATCACGCAGCCGACCGGGTCCAATGCGGTCGCGCTGGGCGGGCTGATGGTGCTCGGCGGGATGATCGTGATCATCGTCGTGTACCTCGAAGCGAGGGCGTCGCGGCGCTCGTCACATGAGGATCGTCTGGACAACCGGCTGCGGAGTTGATGGGGACTTAAGCCCCTCTCCCTGGCCCTCTCCCCGGGCGGGGAGAGGAAATTAGAGGCCGGCTCTCTCGCGGTTCGTCCGGTAGCCGGCGGCGCCTTTCAAGGCTTCCGTCAGGTCCTCCAGGTGGACCGGCTTGCTCATGTAGTCGTCGAAGCCGGCGCGCAGGCAGCGCTCCTGATCCCCTGGCCCGGCCATCGCGGTGAGGGCGATGAGGCGAGGCCGGTTGCCTCGCGGCCAGCGGCGGCAGATGGCCTCAGCGGCAACGAGCCCATCCATCTCTGGCATGAGCACGTCCATCAGGACCGCGTCATACGGCTGCTGCGCGACGGCGGCCACGGCCTCGCGACCGTTCGAGACCACATCGACGGCGTGGCCCAGCTTGCCCACGAGCCGTTTGAGAAGGTTCTGATTGAGCGAGTTGTCGTCGGCGATCAAGACACGCAGCGAGCCGGGCGCGGCCTCCTGCGCCGTGGACGGCAGTGCGCCGCGACCCCCGACCTGGGTCATCACGTCATGCAGCGTGCGTGGAGCGACGGGCTTGGTCAGGGTGGCCTGGATCACGCCGCTGTCGGCGGCCGCCGCTTCCGCAGCGCCGGGCATGGCGGACGCGATGAGCACGATTGGCATCTGGTCAGGCCTCCGCATCTTGCGGAGAGATTCCGAGATCGCCAGACCGTCGATGGCCGGAGGGCGGTGCTCGATGAGCGCGATGTCGAAGGGGCGTCCCACCTGCAGCGCACCGCCGACTTCTTCGGGCGTGGCGGCCGTGGCGTTCGCGCCCCATTGCTCCACCTGCAGCGTGAGGACCCGCTTCTCGATCGGATCGGCGGCGATGACCAGCACTCGCATGGCCTCCAGGGTCAGCTTCGTCGTGGCGACCGACCCGGGCAACGGCTCGGCAAGAATCGTGAAGTTGAAGGTCGTTCCCGCGTCAGGCCCCGCCTCCACCCCACCCTGCTCGACGCGCAAGTCGCCATCCATCAAGCCGACGAGCTGCTTGGTGGTGCGCAGGCTCAAGACGGCGAGGCGGTCGCCCGGCTCGAGCCGGTCATAAGGACCTGTCACTCCTTCGATGGCCCCGCGCAGGATTCGTGCCGGCACTCCGCGGCCCGTATCGCGGATCTTGAAGTGGAGCGCGACGAGCCCGCCCCGGTCCTCCGAGCTCAGCTCCACGCTGATGCCGCCGCGGTACGTCCTCTCCACCGCGCCGTGCAGCAGCGTGAGAACTATCTGCTCGATCCTCCGTGAGTCACCGATGACCACGCTGGGCACGTCGGCCGCAGCATCAAAGGAAATGTCGAGGCCCTTCGAGCGCGCGGCTCCGGAGACCAGGGCCAGACAGCTCTCCACCGCGGACCTGATGTCGAGGGGATGCAGCGCCAGCTCGAACTCTCCACTCTCGATGGTTGCCGAGTCGAGCCACTCGTCGATGATCCGCGCCACCTGCTCGGCGCCGGTCTCGACGATGGCGGCCAGCTCGCGCTCCTCGCTCGTCTCCGCACCGGTGGCGAGCAGGCCCGCGGCGCCGACCACGGCGTTGAGCTGGTTGCGGAGCTGATGGCCGAGGTCGGCCAGCACGTCGGCATCGACATGCACGACATGCTCCGGATGGCCGTCTGCGCTATCCCCCTTGGGTGGCGCTCCGAACTCGCGAAACTCGCCCATCAGTACAGCTGCTCCGGTGCCGGCTGCTCGGTCGGCGTGAACATGGACGCCGGCAGCTCCACCCCGTCGCTCTGGAAGTGAGCCTGAAAATTGGAGGGCTGACCCGTGGCGGTGTGATAGCCGACCGCTCGTCCATCGGGTGTGACCCCGACCTGGCGGAAGTTGAAGATCTCCTGCATCGCGATCTCGCCGTCCACGACGCCAAGCATCTCGGCGACGCTCACGATCTTTCGAGCTCCACCGCGCAATCTCTCGGTCTGTACCACGACGTTGATCGCCGACGCGATCTGCCCGCGGATCGCCCGCGAAGGCAGCTCCGTGCCCGCGAGCAGCACAAGGGTTTCCAGGCGCGTCATCGCATCGTGTGCGTTGTTCGCGTGCAGCGTGCTCATGGACCCGTCGTGGCCGGTGTTCATCGCCTGCAGCATGTCGAGCGCCTCGCCACCGCGGACCTCACCGACGATGATGCGGTCAGGGCGCATGCGCAGGGCGTTGCGGACCAGGTCGCGAATGGCGATCTGGCCGTGGCCCTCGACGTTGGCCGGCTTGGACTCGAGGCTGATGACGTGCACCTGGCGCAGGCGCAGCTCGGCCGCATCCTCGCAGGTCACGATGCGCTCGTTCGCGGGGATGAAGGCGGAGAGGACGTTGAGCAGGGTCGTCTTGCCTGAGCCGGTGCCGCCCGACACGATCACGTTGAGCCGCGTCTTCACCGCCGCGTCGAGGTATTCGAGGATGGCCTCGCTTGAACCGCCGCTGGCGACGATGCGCTCAGGCGTCAGGATCTCGCGGCCGAACTTTCGAATGGTCAGGCACGGCCCGTAGATGGCCACGGGCGGGATGACGACGTTGACGCGGGAGCCGTCCTTGAGGCGGGCATCGCACATCGGCTCCGACTCGTCGACGCGGCGCCCGATGGTCGAGACGATGCGGTCGATCACGCGGCGCAGGCTCGCCTCATCCTCGAACGCAAGGTTGGTCAGCTCGATGCGCCCGCGGCGCTCGACGAAGATCTGCTCTGGGCGGTTGACCATGATCTCAGTGATGTCGGGATCGCGAAGCGGCGCCTCGAGCGGACCGAGGCCGATGACCTCGTCGAACAGCACCTCGACGAGGCGCTCGCGGTCGTCGGCGGTGACCAGGGCGGCCGGCGGCTTGGCCCGGAAGTGCTCTTCCGTCAGCTGCATGAGCAGGCGGCGGATGCCGGCCCGATTGGTGATGTCGATCGCCGCGGCGTGGCGCCGGAGCAGGTCGGCGTGGATCTCCGCCTTGGCTGCGGCGAGCCCCGGGCTCAGAGCACCCTGGGCGTCGGCGGCCCTCGACACTTCGACGACGTTCTGCGGCGCCGTCGGATTTTCTCGCGGCACGGCGCGACGCTCGACCGGCGCGATGTTGGCCACGCCGTCTCCGGCCACTTGTGGCGGCGCGGCCGGGGCTTCCACCGGGATCGCCGGCTGCGTCGCGGTGGGGGTTTGCTGGTAGCGGCGGTCGAACCGCTCCGAAAGCTTCACCGGCCGACCGCCCGCTTGACCAGCCGGCGATACGCCCTGTCCGCCCCCGTCTTGATCACCGCGTCGGGGTCGCCGAGCGCCAGGCGGTGCAGGCCGTCCGCCGCTGAGCGGTCGCCGATGGTGGCAAGCGCCGTGCAGGCGGCGAGGCGCACGGGTCCAGGCCAGCGCCGGTCGTGCGCGATGCCGAGCAGGGGCGAGACCCGAAGGACGTCACGCCGGAGGCCGCAGGCCAGCACGGTGGCCACCGCCGCCTTCTCGCTCGCCGGCTGGCGCATCAGCGCCTCGATGTCGATGTCCGAGGCCGCCCGTGACAGGGCGATGGCGAGGCGGTAGAGGGGAATCCGTCCGGCGCCGGCCATCAGCAGGTCGACCGAGCGGCGGCCGCCCAGCCGGGAGAGGGCACGCACGGCCGCGTCCCGGACGCCGGGGTCGGGATCGTCCAGCAGGTCGCCGATCCAGAGGACCGAATCGGTCATCCGGGCGGCAGAGCAAACCCGGGCCGCGGCCGCCCTCAGCGTGGGGTTCGGGCTGGCCAGTGAATCGATGAGGCCGTCGTACAAGCTGGAGCGCCGGAACAGCTCCTGGACCATCCAGTGACCGATGACCCCAACCCCGGGCCGCCCGACCGCTTCCTGGATCACCCCGGCCACCGGGACGGCGTCGGACAGCAGCTCGGGCACCGAAACGTTAAGGACCGCCGACTTCTCCCCGGCCAGCGCGGTATTAAGCACCCGGTCAACGCGGCCGGCCACCTTGGACCGGCCGGCTCCCCTGGGAAGGGCCTGCGTAGCCGGACGTGTGTTTGAGCCATTGCTGCGATGCGGGGCTTCCATCTGGGGGGCGGTTGCTACAGTATCGGCGTTTTGAACGCCCGTGAGGTTCCCGAAACCTTACAGCGGGCGCGGGAGGAAGAGTTAGGCCAGGTGGCCCCAAGCGGCAGCGGATCCGCCGGGGAAGAGATGCCGTCCGCACTCCAGGCGCGTATGCGCATCCTGGAGATGTCGGCCGTTTTCTCGGAGCTAAACGACGGCATATTGCGGGCCGTCGCACGGCGCTTGCGGCCTGTCGCCCTGGCGGCCCGGGACACGCTCAGGCTGGGCAACCAGGGGGGTGACGTCGTCGCTTTCGTCGCATCGGGGCAGGTCGAAGAGTCGATCACGGATGCCGCCGGCAAGGTTTTGCTGACGCGCCGCCCTTCGGCAGGGACCATGGTCATCCTTCCTGCTCCTCGCACCGGCGACCGCTACGTGACCAGCATCTACGGCCTCACGGACGCCGTGCTGATGACGCTCGACCGCGACGGCCTCATGGAGGGGCTAGGCGCGGACGTGGAGAAGATCGCCGTGACCCTGGACAAGCTGTGGGACCAGGAGCTCTCCGCGGCCGCCGCCATGCAGGCTCAGTCCGCCTCCCGGACGGGGGCGCCGATCGTGGCCTTCTACTCGGCCAAGGGCGGCTCCGGCACCACCACGCTGGCGGTCAACACAGCCGCCGCCCTGGCCCGCAAGTTCCCCAGGCAGGTCTTGCTGATCGACCTGGGCGCGCCCTTCGGCCATGCCGCACTGTTCTCCGACCTCATCGCGACCGGCTCGCTGGCCAGCGCGTCCAAGGCCTCCCCTGTCGACTTCGAGGGGGTCGTGCGCGGGAACATCGTCAACCACCGCAGCGGGATGGGCGTTCTGCCGGGGACCCTGCGTCCCGAAGAGGTGGACCTGCTGACCGGGGAGCTCACCGGCCGCGTTCTCGACGTAGTGATCGCCTGGCAGAAGATCATCGTCGTCGACCTGGGCACCTCGCTCGCCGAGTCCGCGCTGGCGGTGATCGAGCGCGCCGAGTGCCTGGTCGCCGTCGTGCCGCCCGAGATTGCGGCGATGACGGATGCGCGCCGCGCGCTCGCCATCTTCCGCGACATCATGAACGTGCCCGACAACCGTATGGAGCTGGTCCTCAACCAGCGCTCGCCGCATCCCCCGCTCGACCGCACAGCGGTCGAATCAATCCTCGGCCGCAAGATGTCGGTCCTCGTCGGTTTCGACGATTCGCGTCCCGAGGACTCGACTCTGGCCGGGGGCCTCGTCCTGCAGCACGACCCTTCCGCCATGGTTTCGCGGGGAGCGACCGAGATCGCGAGGGTGATCATGGCCAGCCTCAAGTTCGATGCGTAGCCATCGGGGCAGAGGGCGAGGCCAGGCCCTCGTCGAGCTCTCACTGGCCCTACCGGTTCTGATCGTGCTTGTGGCCGGGGTGCTCGAGATGGGTCGTGGATATTCGTTCGCCATCGAGACGTCGGACGCCGCGCGTGACGCCGCCCGATACGTCGCCGGCAAGACCGCGACCACGAACGGTCCCGGCCTTGCCTCGATGTGCAGCCTGGTGACCGCGGACCTCGCCGCGGTGACCAGCAATGTCAGCTGCGCGACGCAGGTAAACCACGCGCCGCCTTTCGTGGTCACCGTCGATTACGCGAAGCCGGTCGCGGGCCAGGCCGTCGTCGCCGTGTACTGCGGCACGACGGCCAACTGCACCGGCACGGTCCAGACGCTCTATCAGTCCGAGGTCGACGTCTTCGTCTATTACGGCTTCAGCGACCTGAACGTCCTGGGCGGCGGGATCACGATCACAGGGTCGAGCCGCGCCACCACGGCATGGTGAGATCCAACAGCCCCATCCACGGCCTGGGGCCGGTACTTCCCCATAAATGGGCAAAAGCGCAGGCGTTGTTGGAGTTCGCGCTCATCGCGCCGGTCATCTTCCTGATGATCGGGGCGACCGTCGACCTCGGTCGCGGACTGCTGATCTACACGATGCTGCAGGGCGCCTCTCGCGACACGGCGCGCCAGGCGGTCCTCTCCTACTACAGCGACTCCAACAACCTGGCTCCGACATGCACGGCGCTCGCGACGGCATGCACCCTGGGTCCGCTCACCAACGGCGCGCATCAGCTCGACCCGCTCGGGATGTCGGTCGTATATGCAGACTCGAGCGGCGGGCTCACCAGCCCGCCCTCTTACGGCACCTACGCGGCCAACGGCGTCAGTCAGCCGGGCACGATCACGCTGGCCGGAAGCATCAACCCGAGCACGGTCTACGTCTTCATATATGAGCTGGACCCGACCACGGGCACCACTCGCTGGAGCTGTTCCACGTGTGCCAACGCGCCGGTCCGCCTGGCCGGCCATCAGCTGGTCGTGGTCGACCTGAAGCTCCAGTGGAAACCGGTTCTCAACACGCTGCTGGGCATACCCAGCGCCATCACCTTCGACTCGCAATCGGTGGAGAGGCTCGAGTACTGATGCGCCGCCGCGGCCAGTCGGGACAGGTGCTGGTCATCGTCGCCGTCTGGCTCGTCGCGTTGATCGGATCCGCGGCGTTGATCCTGCTCGCCGGGTCGGTGGAGTGGCAGCGCAACCAGGTGCAGCAGCTGGCCGACCAGGCCGCCCTTGACGCGGCCTTGAAGATCGGGGTCGGATGCAGCGCCGGCTCGGCCAACACGGTGATCACGGAGGCGGACAACTTCCTCGCCACGCAGAGGACGCGCACCGGCACGTTGAACATCGGGGCAGGAAGCTGCGCCGGCGGGTACGCGGGCACCGACACATTCGCCACCGGCCTGAGCGAAACGATCAACTACCCCTACCGCGCGCATCAGCAACAGATCGAGGTGATTCTCACCGTCTCGCTGCCGATCTCGTTCGGCAACTACATGGGCGCCTCCAACACCAACGTCACCAGGCGCGCGGTCGCGCAGCAGCTGAACGGCTCGACGGCGGCCGTGGCCGCGACCAACCTTTCTTGCACGGGCGGCCAGTTCAACATCGCAGGCAGCATCGCCACGACGAACGCCATCACGCTGAGCGGCAGCTGCGCCGTGTACGCGCATGACCGCTTCGATGCGGCGTCGAGCACCTACTCCGACCTTGGCAATGCGTCCGTCTACAACGCTCAGACCTGGGTCGGCGCGGGTGGCTCCTGCTCGGCGGGCGCGAGCTCAGGCTCGACCAACGCCATCTGCACGTACGGTTACGAGCGCGCGGGCCACACCACGGTGAGCTGCGGCACGAGCGGCACCAGCGCATTCCTCGTGGCCGGCAATGCGGCGGTCAACC
>VBGE01000303.1 GCA_005880345.1 Chloroflexota bacterium
TGATCCAGCGCGCGATGTCGTTGGTCCGCACGACCTCGCGCGCACCCTCGTTCCGGCGCCGCTTTTCGTCGACCCCCATGACGATCGCCTGATGCATCGCCTCTGACGTCGACTCGATGTCGAAGGGGTTGACCGACAGGACGTGCGGATGCAGCTCCTCGTGGGCGCCGACGTTCTCCGACAGCACGATCACGCCATCATTGCGATTGATCAACGCGCCTTCTTTCGCGACGAGGTTCAGCCCGTCGTAGACGGAGTTGACGATGAGGGCGTCGAAACTGCGGAGCGCGGCCATGGCCTTGCGCACGCTTTCGCCCAGCTCGAGCCGGATGGGCTGCCAGCCGTGCGACCCGTACTGGGCGTTGATGCGCGCCACCGTCTGGCGCACCTTGCGCACGTAGTTCCTGTACGCGGCGACGTCCTGCCGCGACGGCTGGAGGAAGGCCCAGAACTGGACACGGCCTTTCAGCTCGGGATGATGCGCAAGCAGCTTCTCGTACGCAAGGAAGCCGCGCACGATGTTCTTCGAGGGGTCGGTGCGGTCGATGCGCACGATCAAGTGCTCCGGCCGCCAATCGCGGAGCTTGCGTTCCTCCACCATCACGCCGTGCGAGTAAGCCAGGCGCGTGGTGGTGGCCACGTCGATCGAGATGGGATAAGCCCGCGCGTACACGACGCGACCATCGACCAGGACTGCCTTCTCGCGCTCGTCGACCGCCAGGCCGGCGTTCTCCTCGCACGTCATCAGGAAGTTGCGGACGTCAAGGCTCGTCTGGAATCCAACGATGTCACAGCCCAGGAGGCCGAACAGGATCGCGTCGCGCATCTCACGCGGCAAGACTTTCCAGTACTGCGGCGTCGGCCACGGAATATGCACGAAGTGCTGAATGATGGCGCCGTGCAGCTGCTCGCGAACGAGCCGCGGCACCAGATAGAGCTGATAGTCGTGGACCATCACGAGCGGCCGGCCAGGTAGCGTCCGCGCCACCTCGACGACCTTGCGCGCCACGAGCTTGTTGACCTCGACGTAGCCGTTCCGCCAGGCGCGGTGGATGCGGCCGTTGATCACTGGCTGGTTGGCCAGGTCCCACAGGTAGTGCTGGACGAACCACAGCACAGGGTTGGAGATGACCGAGTAGTACTGCTCGTACTGCTCGGGCGTCGGCGTCGCGTAATGCAGCCGTGTCTGGCCGCGCCCGAGCGGCGCATCCCAGCTCGGTCCGTGCTGCTCGACAAGGGCGCGCTCGCCCTCGGTCCGCGCGCAGGCGACCCAGTCGGCACCCGCCACCTCGGCCAGCGTGAGCAGTGCGGTGATCACGCCGCCCGCGCCGCGCGTGAAGCCCCCCTCGGGTCGCGGCTCATGCGGGGCGCGATTGGCAACCACGATCGCAGAGGTGTGGGGGAGCGTGCGGGTGACATAAGCGCGCAGCGACGTACCGGGACGCCGGCGTTCCACGCTGTCAAGGAACGGAAGCTCTTGATTGCTCATGGCCAGCATCAGGTCGGTGACGGTTTTGGTGAGGCAGACGGCGGCGGCGAAGGTGCCGCCGAAGGCGTCGACGAGGGCGAGGGCAGGATCGAGGGCAGCACCGAGGGCAGGACCGACGGGGACGGGGTGCTCGATGCGGAAGGGCTCGCGGTAGGTGAAGACGGCGTGGGCTGAGTGCACGCGCCCTGGAGGAAGGGATCCTGCGAGTCGCCGCCGCAGCCCTGCACCACGCCCGCCGGCCGCGCATACCAGTCGCGCATGTTGCCGGGGAGACCGTTGACGAAGCGCTTCATGATCGTCAGGCCGACATTCTCGCCGTAAGCGCGAATCAGGCCGCCGCCGCCGTTGGGCGCTGTGTTGCCCACCCAGACGCCGGAGACGAGATCGGGGTTGTAAGCCATGATCCACGAGTCCGGAATGCCGCCTTTCCCGTTGTCGCTGGTACCCGTCTTGCTCGCCATCTGGCGGTTCCAGCCGAAGTGCCAGGTGTTCTGGTAATTCTTCAGCACGTCGTTCATCAGGAAGGCCTCGGCCGGCGTGAGGACCTGCGAGCTGGTCGGGTTTTCGTACTTGAAGGCGGCGTGGCCGCTCGAGTCGTCGACCTCGTTGATCACCCGAAGGTCGATGTGCTGGCCCATGTTGGCGAATGTCTGGTAGCCCTGGACGTGCTCGTACAGAGTCACGTCGCTGGCACCGATCGCCGTGGACAGGTATGGCGCCAGCTGGCTCTTGACCCCC
>VBGE01000332.1 GCA_005880345.1 Chloroflexota bacterium
CGAGCAGCGAGTAGGTCCCTGCCCCGCCCGGGATCGTCGAGTCGTCGAGAGGAATCACCACCGATGCCTGGCCCTGTCCGCCGAGGTCGAACGGGCCGAGCTGGTGACCGTTGAACGTGACCGTCGCGGTGCCGAACGGTGAATTCGCGGTCGCCAGGACGTTGAACGATCGCCCAAAGGTCGGGAGGGGGTCGTTTGAGCTCACATTGAGGGTGATGGCCACGGGTATGGGGTTTGCTGTGCCGCTGACCGTGATCGCGTGCCGGAGGCCCGGCTCATTGTCGCGAATGACTACCTGGCCGGAGTAGGTGCCGGCCGTCGCCGCCGCGAAGACGACCTGCACGTGGCAGGTCGCGCCGCTGGCGACCAGCGCTCCGATGGGGCAGTCGAGGTTGTTGACGGAGAACGGGTAGTCCGCCGTGAAGCCCGTGACGATGGTCGCCGCGCCGGGGAAGGTGATCGTCTCTGCCCCCTTGCCCGTCGCTCCCGACGGATTGATGGGCAAGGCGGCAAAGGCCAGTGGCTCGGACGACAAGTGGAGCTCACCCCAAACGCCGGATCCATCGAGCGGAATCGACTGGGCGCCGCCGGGAGCGTTGTCGGTCACGTTCAGAGTCCCTGAGCTGGTCACGTCGCCGGACGACGGGGTGAACGTGACCGTGATCGTGCACGCGGCGTCGGGGGCCAGCGTCGCCGGCGCCCGTGGGCAATTGTCGCTGGCGCTGAAATCGCCGCCTGCTGCGACCGAGCTCAGGGCCAGCGGCGCCGTTCCGGTGTTCGTGAGCGTCACGTCTTGAGCCGTCACGGAAAGGACGGGGTGCTGACCGAACTGGAGAGCCGAAGCCGACAGTGT
>VBGE01000051.1 GCA_005880345.1 Chloroflexota bacterium
CCGCGCTACATAGTCACCAACCCCGACGGCTCGCTCGGCGGCTACGACGCCAACGCCCCCGCGGATGAATACGGTCCGTCGCTGACCCTCGGTGGCTATCCCATCACGCTGCTCGAGCACGTGGACGGCATCGCCACCTACGCGGACATGGGTGTGTACCACTCGCCTGAAGCGATCCTCAAGGTCACGGACTCGCACGGCCAGGTGCTGTACCAGACGCATCCCGACCAGCGCGCGAGGCTGGCGATCAACCCGGCGGTGGCCTTCATCATGGCCCAGATCATGTCCGACGACAACAACCGATCGTTGATCTTCGGCCCCAACAGCGCGCTGCACTGGAAGGACCGGACCGTCGCGGCGAAGACCGGGACGACCGACAACTTCAAAGACGCGGTCACGGTCGCGTTCACACCCGACCTGGCGGTGGGCCTGTGGGTGGGCGACGTCCTCTACACCCCTCCCCCTGGGGTCGTCGCGGGCCCGAACAACAGCTGGTACCTGGCCGACGCGACCAGCATCGCCAAGCTGCCGGGCGACAACCCCCCGAGCCCGACGCCGAGTGCGTCGCCGTTCGTCGTGCCGCCAGATCCCGGCGGCCCCGTGCTGGCCAGCCCGAGCCCGTCGCCGTGCCCATCGCCGAAGCCGCCCCTGCCGCCGCCTGGCTGCTGATCTGAACTCGAGCCACCCGTAGAATTCGGCGGAGTGTCGAGCCCCCCGAAATCCGTAGCAGACTCGCTCTCCATCGAGACCGAACGCCTGCCCAAGAGTCAGGTCGGCATGATCATCGAGGTCCCCGCCGAGGTGGTCAACGCCACCTATGACCGCGTCCTCAACCGGCTGGCCTCCAAAGCCAAGATCGAAGGCTTCCGTCCCGGTCGCGCGCCTCGCGGGCTCATCGAGGCGCGGATCGGCCCCGCCGCGCTGCGCGAAGAGGTGGTCGAGACGATGGTGCCGGAAGTCGTGCAGCGGGCCCTGGACGAGAAGTCGCTCGATCCGATCGACAATCCGGATGTCGAGGTCCTGGAGCTCGAGCGCGGCCGACCGGCGCGGCTGAAGGCGACGGTCAGCGTCATGCCCGAGGTCGACCTGGCCGACGCGAGGGCGATCAAGGTCGAGCCCCCGGATCACACGCACGAGGTCACCGACGAGATGCTCGAGCGACGCCTGGACGACCTGCGCGAGCCGATGGCGGAGATCACGCCGGTGGAGCGCGAGGTCCGCGCCGGCGACGTCGCGGTCATCGACATCGAGGTGGAGGCCGATGGCCAGCTCGTCGAATCGGAGACGCGCAAGGCGACGGAGGCGGAGGTGAAGGAAGGCGTGCTCCTGCCCGAGCTGCTGGAGGTCCTGCCTGGCACTTTCGTCGGGGAGACGCGCGAGGCGCGCGTGGATTTTCCCGAGACGTACAGCGAACCGCAGCTGGCGGGCAAGCGGGCCACGATCCGCGTCACGGTGCGTGGAGTCAAGGAAAAAGTGCTGCCGGCGCTCGACGATGCGCTCGCGAAGAGCATGACCAACGGCAAGCAGGAGACGGCCGATGCCTATCGCCAGGCGGTGCGCGAGGAGCTCGAGGAGTCGGCCCACGCGATCGAGCGGATGGATCGCGAGCAGGCCGCCGTCAAAGCACTGGTGGACGCCTCGTCAGTCGAGATCCCGGTGTCGCTGGTCGACCGTGAGCTCACGAGCGAGCTCGAGTCGCTGGAGCGGACGCTGAACCGCCAGGGCCTCAAGCTCGACAAGTACTTCGAGTACCTCGGCAAATCCGTCGACGACTGGATTGCGGAGCACCGCCCGGACGCCGAGGAGCGGCTGAAGGTCGACCTGGTCCTTGGGGAGTTCGCCAAACGCGAGGGCCTCGAGCCGTCGGACGAGGAGGTCATCAAGTACCTCGAGGAGCAGGCCGCCCAGGACGAGGAGCTCAAGGGCCAGCTCGAAAGCCTGAGGCAGAGCCGGACCGCCCGCAGGTATTTCGCGTCCCGGCTGCGCCGCAAGCGGGTCCTGGAGCGACTGCTGGAGGTAGTTCCGTCAGGTAGTTGACGGCACCTGGGGAGGGCATGTCTAGAATGACGTTTGTGCCCAACATGAACCAGTCGCAACACCCATCCAACTACCTCGTCCCGATGGTCGTGGAAAACACAGGCCGGGGTGAGCGAGCCTTCGACATCTACTCGCGGCTCCTCAAGGAGCGCATCGTCTTCATCGGCACCCCCATCGACGACCAGGTCGCGAACCTCGTCGTCGCGCAGCTGCTGTTCCTCCAGTCGGAAGACCCCGAAAAGGAGATCGCGCTGTACATCAACAGCCCTGGCGGCCAGGTGACCGCGGGCCTCGCCATCTACGACACGATGCAGTACATCCGCCCGCCGGTGTCGACCATCTGCATCGGCATGGCCTACTCGATGGCCGCGGTGCTGCTCGCCGGCGGAGCTCACGGCCAGCGCTTCGCGCTGCCGCACGCCAACATCCTCATTCACCAGCCGTGGGGCGGCATGCAGGGCCAGGCGACGGACATCCAGATCCACGCCAAGGAGATCCTGCGCACGCGCGAGCAGCTGAATCAGATCCTCGCGCGCCACACCGGTCAGAAGATCGAGAAGGTGACGCAGGACACCGAGCGCGATTACTTCCTCACCGCCGAGGCGGCGAAGGAGTACGGATTGATCGACGACATCATCCTCACGCCGACCAAGCCTGGCGAAAAAGACAAGGCCAAGGAAACCGAGAAAGAGAAGGAAAAGGTCGCCGCCGGATGATTTTCCGACGCAGAGCGAAGCGCGACGAGGGCCAGAGGCACCGTCCGCACTGTTCGTTCTGCGGCAAGGCTCAGGGCGAGAGGGGAATTCGTCTCGTGGCCGGACCCGGAGTGTTTATCTGCAGCGAGTGCATAAGCCTTGCCAATGAGATTCTCTGGGGCCATAATCCCCCGGCGCCCGCATCACCGTAAGGACGTGAATCTAGGGAACCAATGAACGAAAGAGAAGACCGCCGCCGCTACACCCGCTGCAGCTTCTGCGGCAAGGGCCAGGACCAGGTGCGCAAGCTGGTCGCGGGCCCTGGCGTGTTCATCTGCGACCAATGCATCGACCTCTGCCAGGAGGTGCTCGAGGACGACAACCGCTCGACCGGCACCAAGAAGCAGAAGACCGGTTTCATCCCCAACCCCAAGACCATCTGCGCCGCGCTCGACCAGTACGTGATCGGCCAGGAGCGCGCCAAGAAGGTGCTGTCCGTCCAGGTGTACAACCACTACAAGCGCATCAGCGCGTCCAAGTCGGTCGGGGATGTGGAGCTGACGAAGTCCAACGTGCTGCTGGTCGGTCCGGCCGGTTACGTCGGCGAGGACGTGGAGAACATCCTTCTGCGGCTCATCCAAGCCGCGGACTTCGACATCAGCCGCGCCGAGCGCGGGATCATCTACATCGACGAGATCGACAAGATCGCGCGTAAGTCGGACAACCCTTCGATCACACGCGATGTCAGCGGAGAGGGTGTGCAGCAGGCGCTGCTGAAGATCCTCGAAGGCACGGTGGCCAACGTCCCGCCGCAGGGCGGGCGCAAGCACCCGCACCAGGATTTCATCCAGATCAACACGACCAACATCCTGTTCGTCTGCGGTGGTGCGTTCGACGGGCTGGAGAGGGTCGTCGAGCAGCGAATCGGCCGGCGTGCGATCGGGTTCGGTGCTCCGAACAACCGGACCGAGAAGCGCATCGTCTCCGAGACGCTCAAGCACCTGCAGCCGCAGGACCTGCTGAAGTACGGCTTCATCCCCGAGTTCATCGGCCGCCTGCCGATCATCGTGACCCTCCACCACCTCGACCAGCAAGACATCGTTCGGATCCTCACCGAGCCGAAGAACGCGCTGGTCAAGCAGTACCAGAAGTTCTTCTCCCTGGACAACGTGGAGCTGGTCTTCCAGAAGGGGTCGCTCGATGCGATCGCGGAGCTGGCCCTCCATCGAGGTACCGGTGCGCGCGCTTTGAAGTCGATCATCGAAGAGTCACTTTTGAACTCGATGTTCGAGATCCCGTCGCGGCCGGAGATCAAGCGTTGCATCATCTCCGAGCGCTCGATCCGCGACGCCCTGGAGCCGGAGTTCGAGGTCTCGGACGAAACCGAAGGACCGGTCCGGGCGGTCGGCGAGAGCGCCTAGGATCCACTCCTCGCCCGGATAGTCCGGACTATCCGGGAAATTCGCTGAGCTGACGTCTGGTTCGTCCGGACTATCCGAGGTTCGGGCCGCAGCCGGTAGAATTCCAGGCACCATGAGCCGCGACGTACGCGTATCCGTACCCTCGCCGGCTCGGTCGCGCTAACCCGCGATCACGCGCCGGCGTTGGCTCAACCACTCCAAGCGATGAAACACGCCCATGACAGATAACGAGATCCTGCCGGCTCAGATGCCGAAAGCCTTCGATCCAAAGGCCATCGAGGCCGGCTGGTACGCGCGCTGGGAAGCGGATCGTCTTTTCGTCGCGGACGCAGCGAGCGACCGCGAGAAGTTCGCGATGTGCTTCCCGCCGCCGAACATCACCGGCGAGCTCCACATGGGCCACGCGTTGCAGACCGCGGTCTACGACCTCATCGCGCGCTACAAGCGCATGAACGGCTTCGAGGTGCTGTTCCTACCCGGCTACGACCACGCGGCCATCGCGACCCAGAACGTCATCGAAAAGCAGCTTGCGCGCGAGGGCACGTCCAAGGAGGAGCTCGGCCGCGAGTCGTTCGACGCGCGCGTGAACAGCTGGTATGAGTCGGTCGGCGCGACCATCATCAACCAGCTGCGGCTTCTCGGCGCGTCGATGGACTGGACGCGGCTGCGCTTCACCATGGACTCGCGCTACTACCGCTCGGTGATGACGGCGTTCGTCGCCTTCTACGAGCGCGGTTGGATCTACCGCGCTCCGCGCATCGTCAACTGGTGCCCGCACGACCGATCCGCCATCTCCGACCTGGAGGTCGAGTGGCAGGAGCACCAGGACGTCCTGTACTTCATCCGCTATCCGATCCGGGGCGGCGGCGACGTGACCATCGCCACCGTCCGGCCGGAGACGATGCTCGCCGACACCGGCGTCGCGGTCAATCCCGAGGACGAGCGCTATCGCGACATCATCGGCAAGACGGCGGTGCTTCCGATCGTCGGCCGCGAGCTGCCCATCGTCGCGGACGAGGCGGTGGAGAAGGACTTTGGCACCGGGGCTCTGAAGGTCACGCCCGGGCACGACCCGCTGGACTACGAGATCGGCCAGCGGCACGGCCTTCCCATCGTCGACGGCATGAACCTGGACGGCACCATCCATGCACCGGACCTGCCCTACAACGGCCTGCCCGCCCTCGAGGTCCGCAAGCGCGTGGTCGAGGAGCTGAAGACGCAGGGGCTCCTGATCAAGGAGGAGCCTTACGTCCACCAGGTCGGGCACTGCGACCGCTGCCACTCGGTCATCGAACCCCTCATCAGTGAGCAGTGGTGGCTGCGCATGGAAGAGATGCGGGACAAAGCCCTCGCCGCATCGAAGGCGGGCAAGGTGCGCTGGCATCCCGATCGTTACGAGCGGACCTACCTCGACTGGCTTCGCGGGTTGCGCGACTGGAACATCGGGCGCCAGCTGTGGCTCGGCCATCGCGTGCCCGTGCATCGATGCGAGAACGGCCACGTGACGGTGGTTGTCGATCCGCCCGCGAGCTGCCCGGAATGCGGGAGCACATCGCTCGTGCAGGATCCCGACGTCCTCGACACCTGGTTCTCGTCCGCGCTGTGGCCGTTTGCCACCCTCGGCTGGCCGGACCAGACCGAAGACCTCGACGCCTTCTACCCGACGGACATCAACTGCACCGCGCGGGAGATCATCAACCTCTGGGTCAGCCGGATGATCATGACCGGGCTCGAGTTCATGGGCGAGGTCCCGTTCTCCGACGTCGCCATCCACTGCGTGGTCCAGGCCGCCGACGGACGGCGCATGTCCAAGTCGCTCGGCACCGGCGTCGATCCGCGCGAGCTGATCGACAAGTACGGCGCCGACGCGCTGCGGGCCTGGGCCGCATCGGTCGCGATGTCCAGCCAGGACGTGCGCTTCGACGAGAGCCGCGTCGAGGGCTACCGCAGGTTCTCCAACAAGCTGTGGAACGCGACGCGGCTGGTGCTGAGCTCGCCTGGCCTGCCGCCCTCGCAGGCGCCCGGTCCTTTCGAGCGGCAGGAGCACCTCGAGGACCGGTGGATCCTGTCCAGGCTCTCCAATGCAAGCACCGCGATCGGCGCGGGCATAGACAACTTCGCCTTCCAGGACTCGATCAATGCGGGCTACGCGTTTGCATGGAACGAGTTCTGCGACTGGTATCTCGAGGCGGTCAAGGAGCGGCTCCGCGCGGGTGACGCCGTGGCGCAGGACGTCGCCTACTACGCGCTGGACATTCTCTTCCGGCTGCTGCATCCGTTCATGCCCTTTGTGACCGAAGAGCTGTGGTCTCGGCTTCCGGGCCCGCGCGACTATGTGATGCGCTCAGAGTGGCCTGACCTGCACGGCCGCCACCTCGACGCGGCCGCGGAAGACGATTTCGCGGTGGTGATGGAGATCGTCGAGGAGGTGCGTGGCCACCGCCAGGCGGCGGGCGCTCCATCGCGAGGGGGCAAGCTCCACCTCGACCGCTCGATCAGCGACGAGGTCGCGCGCCTGGTCGCCCGGCTGGCGAGCGTCGAGCTGGTCGACGTCCTGGAAGCGAGCGGCACTCCGCTCGCGGTGGCGCCGGGGCGCGTCGAGTTCCCGGCCGGCACCGGCGACTCGCACCGCGAGAGGGAGTGCAAGCGGCTGCGGGAGGATCTCGCCAAAGTCGAGGCCAGGCTGGCCAACGAGGACTTCCAGGCCAAGGCGCCGCGTGAGGTAGTGGACACCCTGCAGCAGCGGGCCGACGCGATCCAGGAAGCGCTCGACCGACTCGAAGACCGGTAGGCCCCTACATTTAGACGGCTGAATGCCGTCCGCCGCAGTCGTCGCGCCGATCGTGCTGCCCCTGATCGCCGCCGCCGTGATCGCGGGCTTCGGAGCGTCCGGCGTCAACCTCGGCCGGATGGCCGCAGGCATTGGCGCGTGGAGCTCGGCCCTTGCGCTCGTCGCGGTCTGGCTGCCGGTGCGTTCCTCGCTGGAGCTGATCCTCGGCCAGCTGGGCTATGGCTCGACGTTCGACCTTCGCCTTGACGCGGTCAGCGTCGCGTTCGGCCTGATTATCGTGGTCCCTGCAGCGGTACTGCTTACGTTGCAGCCGCGCACCTGGCAGGAATCCGCGCTTGCGATGCTGGGCGTAGCTGCCGCGATGGCCGCGGTCGAGGCAGGCGGCGTCGTGCTCACCGCCCTCGCCGGCAGCACCGCCGCGACCCTCGCGCTGGTGTCGTTGGAGACTGAGGACCCCCGCTCACCGCGACCCGGTTGGGCACTGCTCCTCGCGGGCTGGCTCGCGCTCGCCCTGGTCGGGGTGACGCTCCAGATCGGCGGCGGGACCGCGGTTTACTCGGCGGTGCCGGTGGCGACCGTGACAACTGCGGTGTTCATCGTCCTGGCGACGAGCGCGATCCTGGTGTCCTGCCTGCTCCCTTGGCGCGCGTGGCCCTCTTCGCTGTGGTCGCGGCCATCGTTGCGTGCGGCCGGGATCACGGTCACGACCCTGTACCCGCTCGGTTTTTACATACTGGTCCGCGCCTACGAGCTCGGCGCCGGCCGATATCCAAACCTCGCGTTCAACGTCGTGCTCGCGATGGCGGGCGTTGCCGTGGCCCTGGCGGCGGGCGCGCGGGCCCAGGCCGCCGCGACGCGTCGCGAGTTCCTGGGCGAGGTCATACCGGGATTTGGTGGCTTTGCGCTGAGCGCGATCGCGATTGGCACGCCGCTGAGCCTGGTCGCAGGGCTCGTCATGCTGTCGACCGCATCCGCCCTGATCGCGTGCCTCGCGCTGCTGCCCGACCGCACCGGCCTGGCCTCGCTGGTCGCGGTCGCGGCAGCGATAGGGCTTCCTCCCGGCATCGCGTTCGGGTCACGCGTCATCGGGATCGAGTCGGCGTTCGAGGGTGGTGACTTCGTCGGGCTGGTCGGCCTGGCGGGCGCCGCGGTGTGGGCCCTGTGGGTGGTCGCCGGCGCGCGCGCGATCGGGTTGCCGGGAGGGCGCGGCCACCCGGCCATCGAGACTTTTCGGCGAGTCGCCATGGTCCTGGCCGCGGCGACGATAGTCGCCGGACCGGCCCTCGCCCTGTTTCAGCTCGGGTTCGCCAATCCGGCCGCGGCCGAGGTCATGCAGGCTTCGGCTTCGTCCCTCGCCGGCGGCGCGGCCAGCGTTGTCACCACGTCCACCGTTCTGCCTGCAGTGAGCCTTTTCGTGCCATTGCTGCTCATCGCGATCCTGGTCTATGCCGGCACGAGCATGTCGGCGATCCGCACCCAGGCCAGACCCGCCATCCTGCAGCTCCCGGCCGGGAACATCGTGCAGCGCGTGCGGGCGGCGGTGGCCGCGGCCGCGGTACCGGAGCAGTACCGCAGCATCCTGAACCTGCGCGAGCTGGAGCTGGCGGCCGCCGGGGCGAGACCGGTGCTGTGGCTCACGGCGCTCATCGCCCTCGCCTTTGCGGTAACTCGCTAGTTGCTCGCGGCGATCGCCGGGCTGGTCGCCTGGCTCGGCGCATCCCTGATCGTCCTGGCTGACGGCCGTCGCGGACTTGCGCTGGGGATGGTCCTCGCCGCCACGGGGCTGGCAGTGCTCGGCTGGATGTCAGCGGGTCCATTCGCCGCAGCGGCAATTGCCGCGGGTGGCCTTGGCGCGGCGGCCGGGAGGCTTCGCGCCGGACCTCCGGGATGGCAGGTCATGCCGCCCGGGTCGACACCGCGGCTGCTGCTCTGCGTGGCCACCGGCCTCGTGGCGCTGTGGATCGCGTTCACCATCACCACCGGATCGGGGGCCGGCCTGCGGTTCACCGCGCTGGCCGCCCTGGCCCTGGCTGGGGCACGGCTTCTGTGGAGCTCCGATCCCCCAGTGCAGCTGACCGCCGTGGGGGTCCTCGCACTGGCGGCCGCCATGGCGAGCGCGATCGGCGCCTCGAGCCCTGACCTGTGGCCTTACGCGGCTGCGGCATTCGTCGCGGCGTCCGTCGCCTGGCTGCCAGCAAGGACGCCGAGTGCCGGCTGAGGGCATCGAGCTGCTGGTCATGACGGCCGGCGCGCTGGCGTTCGCGGTCGTGTTCGTGCGGCCCGCGGTCCGGACCCGCACGATGGTCAGCGGAGCCGGCGGCCTGGTCGGAGCCGCTGCCATCGTCGCCGCGCCGACGCTCGACCTGGTCGTCTTCGTCCTTCTCGCCCTCGGAGTGCTGCACGCATCGGTCACGGGCGGCCGATCGTTCGCTGTGCGCTTGCGACCGCCCTTGCTGGCCGCGGCGATGATCTCCATTGCCCTCGTCCTCATACGAGTCCAGGGCCCAGACGTGCTCGACCGGTTCGCAGCCGTCGGCATCGGCGCCGCCCTTGCCGCGGCCGTCGGCCTGCTGCCATACATCCACCTCTTTGACCCGGATGAGGACGTGGCCGCGTCGCCGTTCGCGTGGCTCGCGTTCATCGGACCTGTCCTCGCCGCCGTCCTTGTCGCGCGAGCGCAGGGTCTCCTCTCCGCCGACGCGTGGACCGCGCTGGGCGGCATCCTGATCGGGCTCGGGGTGCTGAACATGGTCTGGGGCACTGTCGCCGCGTGGTTCTGCGGTGAGGTGGCGGAGGCCTGGCGCTACTCGTTCATCGCCGACTGGGGACTGGTGCTCTGTGGATTCGGCCTCACCATCCTGGACGGCAGCCGCGGTGCATTCCTGGCGTTGTTCGGCATCGTGCTCTGCCGGCTGCCGCTGTACCTGGTCTATCGCAGCGCGCCGGTCGACAGAGGGACGGCGGAACGGCCAATCAACCTGGTCGTGGCCGCCGCGCTCGCCGGCTCAGCGCCCTTTGCCGGCTTTGCGGCGCGCATCCTGCTCCTGCGCGGCGCCACGCAGCTCTACTGGCCGCTCGCGCTCGTGCTGGCGATCGCCATGCTGCTGTGGCTGCCGAGCTCGCTGCGCCTCGGCCGCAGCGTCGGCCTGCCGCGGGGGCGTCGCGCAGTCGGCGTCGCGCTCGTGCTGGCATTGAACGTGGCGGCGGGCCTGTATCCACTGCCAATTCTCTCGGCGGCACACCTTTGATCCAGATCCTGTCCGGGATCGCGACCCACGCCATCGCCCTGCTGCTGTACCCGGGGCTGGCGGCGATGCTCGCGTTCGGCGGGCTGGCGGAAATCGCGTGGGCGCGGGTGAGCGGAGGCAGGTGGGAGATCGCCGACCTGCCGCGGCGACGGCCGAGCCCGGTCGTCGCCACGGTCCTGCTGTGCTCGGTGCTGGCCGGGGTGCAGCTGGCGGCCCCGCTCAACCCTGTGCCTGGCGAAGAGCGCAGCGTCGTGCTCGCCGCGGCGGCGCTCGTCTTCACCACGTGGGCCGAGCTTGCTCTGACGGTGGAGTTCGTCGCCGAGCCAGGTTTGATGTTCGTCATCCAGGTTTGCTGGCTGCTGGCGGTGCTCGGTCCCGCGGTGCAGCCGGAGAGCCTTCGACCGCAGGTGCTGGGCAACGTGCTCGTGCCGGCGCTGCTGCCGGTGAAGATCGCTTGCGCCTTCCTTTATGTCCTGTGCCTGCCGGCGCTGTTGCGCCTGTGGCCCCTGGCCGCGCCGGGTGAGCGACGAGGCCGGCGCCGCCTCGACGGGCGCATCCTCACGTGGTTTCCGTACTGCGGCCTGTTCACGACGCTGTTCGTCACGCCATCCTCCGACGACCTGCTTGGAGTGCTGCGCTTCTTCGGCATTACCCTCGGTGTCGCCGCGGTGGCGATCGGGATCGGTCTGCTCGTCCATCGCCGCGGCGCGGCCCCTGCCCGTGGCCTGTACACGAGGGCGGTGACGCCGTACGCGGGTCTTGTGCTGGTGATGGTGCTGCTGACCTCGATCCTCATGCGCTGAGCAGCCCCTCCGGCGCTGCGCGCCACCTCCCCATGAATGGGGAGAAGCAACCTCCCATGAACCGGGAGCAGGCTTTCCCGTAAAATCACTCGCCGTGCCCAAGCCTGATAGTTCGCTGTCGGCTGTGATCGTCAGCGGCGGCAAGCAGTACCGCGTGGCCCCCGGCGACCGCATCCTGGTCGACCGCCTCGCCGCGGAGCCGGGCTCCTCGGTGAAGCTGGGTCGCGTCCTGCTGGTCAATGACGGCGGCGAGGTCAAGGTCGGCAATCCGGCGGTCGACGGCATCGACGTCGACGCGAAGGTCCTGGCTCACCGCAAGGGCCCGCGAATCGAAAGCATCCGCTACAAGTCGAAGAAGCGCGTGCGAGTGCATCGCGGCGGCCGCGCCTATCTGACCGCCCTGGAGATCATCGCCGTGGGCGGCGTCGGCGTGGCGGTCGAAGAGGCAGAGGAAGAAAAGCCCAAGCCCAAGGCGAAGCCGAAGGGACGTACGAAGGCGGCGCCCAAGAAGAAGGTCGAAGCAGCCAAGGCAGAGGTGGTCGAGGAGACTCCTGAGCCAACGGACGAGGGCGAGAAGACGCCTGAGCCCGCCAAGAAACCCTCGCGGCGCCGCACGAAGAAGGAAGAGAAGTAGATGGCACACAAGAAAGGCGGCGGCTCATCCCGCAACGGCCGCGACTCGAACCCACAGATGCTCGGCGTCAAGATCTACGGAGGGCAGCTCGTGAAGGGCGGCCAGATCATCGTCCGGCAGCGGGGCACCAGGATCGCCCCCGGCGAGGGCGTGGGTGTCGGCCGCGACGACACGCTGTTCGCGCTGGTCCCAGGCACCGTCAAGTACCAGCGCGTGGGCAAGGATCGCCGCCGGGTGGCCGTACAGCA
>VBGE01000052.1 GCA_005880345.1 Chloroflexota bacterium
CTTGCATTCGGGATGTCCCGGCCACGCGCCAGGACCAAATCTATTGAGCTCGCTTTGCGCGAGTCTCCCGATGAGGTGAAAGTGCGGGCCGATCCCCTCCTCCTACGAGAAGTGATTACCAACTTGATCAACAACGCCATCGACGCGGCGCCGGCCAAGGGCAGCGTCGACGTGACAATCGGTCGACGCGGCAGTGGATCTTATTTCAGCGTTGCCGACAACGGGCCTGGCGTCGCGGACGAGAACAGGCACCATCTCTTCGAACCGCATTTCACGACCAAAGAATCAGGTACAGGCCTCGGTCTCTTCATGTCCTATGGGGTGATTCGAGAGCATCAAGGTCAATTGTTCTACGAGGGGAATCGACGCGGAGCCGTATTTACTGTGGTGCTCCCCGCGTACTAGATGACGATCGGCGTTTGATCGCGCCGGCCAGCTCTTCGAGCTCGACCGGTTTCACCAGGTATGCGCTCGCATCCAGGTCCTCGGCCATCGCACGCGATGCGGGGTCGGCCGCACCCGTGACGATGATCGGTCGCGCCGAACGCAGAAGCTCCTTCCCAACGACGTCGAGTGACCCGGTCACGCCAAGGTCGAACACCACGATCTCGCCCGCGCGGAGTGGGCGCAGCCTGGCTGACGATTCCGCGTCGTAGCCCATTCGGCGCAGGCCGCGAGCGGTCAGCTCGGCCAGACGCTCGTCGTCGTCCACGACCAGGACCGACACCACCTCCAAGGCGACCGCTTCAACCCGCCCCAGCTGTTCCAGCGCGTCGCTCACATCTACGAGCAGCCGGTCGACTGGAGGGCCTGAGCCATCCTCGTGCGCAAGCTCTAGCTCCGCCCGCATCCGGGCCAGCGTCGATCGCAGCCGGTGCAGCGCGCCCGCGAGCTCAGGGTTGGACGACAAGCCTGTAGCCGATTCCTCGCACCGTGTCGATCCATTTCGGCTCGCGCACCTCGCGGCGGATCTGATGCACCGCCTGCTCCATGCTGTGCTCGAAGCCCTTGTACGAGGTGCCCCAGACCTTTTCGAGCAACTCGCTGCGCGGCACCACATCGCCCGAGCGTTGAGCGAGCAGCTGCAGCATCAGGAGCGGGCGCCGCTCGAGCTTCAATGCCCTGTCGCCGAGGCGCGCCTCGCCGCGCGATGCGTCCACCTGAAGGCGGCCGCGAACAACAGCACCTGATGCACCAGCCCGCTCGCGCAAGGCGCCCCGCACCCGCGCGAGCATTACCTGCCGGTCGGTGCCCTTGGCGATGTAGTCGGTCGCGCCATGCTCGATTCCGACGACCTGGTCCGCGGGCGAGTGCCGCGCGCCGGTCAGGATGATCACCGGAAACGGGATGCGGTGCTCCCCCGACCGCAAGGAGTCGAGAACCTCGGGCGCCTCCATGTCAGGCATCTCGTAGTCCAGGAGCATCAGGTCCGGCGACGCCAAGCGCACGCGTTCGAGCGCCTCGCCTCCGCTGCGGACGACATCGACGTCGTAGCCGGCGCGTCGCAGCAGCTCAGCGGTGATCTCCGCTGTGCGCTGCTCGTCGTCAACCACCAGCAACTTGGCGGTCACGCCTCCAATCCCCGCACGCAAAGTAGCAGGTTCAAGGTTTCTTGAGGAAACACTGAACCTGCCGTGAGGCCAGAAACCCAGACCGGCCATAACCTGCCGCCATGGGCCAGCTCCCAGATCTGCAACAAGCCAGGCGCCGGCTGGGGCTGGCCCTCAAGCCAATTGCCCATGACCGATGGGTCCTCGGGTACCTCCGCGGCGGTTGCCTTCAACCAATCGCCGCGTCCGAGGTCTCACGCCGCTTCCTGCAGGGCCGCCCATTGGTGCCGCTATCGCGCAAGGCGCTGTTCGAAAAGAAACCGATGGTCATCAACTCCGTCTTCGAGAAGCCGATCCCGTCCGAGGGCTACGACTGGGAGTTCGACTGGCCGGCGCTGCTCTACGCGCCCGTTGGCGTGATCGGGGAACGACCCATCGGCCTTCTGACTCTCGGTTGCCGCCGCGATCACTGGTACACCGAAGAGGACGTCGCGTACGCGCATACCCTGGGGCACACCCTCGCGTCGCTTGTCGCCGCGTTGCGGGGACCGCTGAGCAAGCTCAACGAGAGCGAGGGCGAAGTCGCTCAGCTGATCAGCTACGGATTGTCGACCCAGGAGATTGCGCGCGCAATTCGCACGGACGACCGCCACGCACGCACGCTGGTCGATAACGTCGCGCGCAAGTTCAAGGCCGTGAACAGCGACGACCTTTTCTTCCCGATCATCCAGTGGAAGCGCCGCGAGTTCCGGCTGTGACCTGGTAAGTCGCCGACTCTCTCAGTTCGGGCCGAAGAGAAACACCGTGGTCCCGCGACCCTCGGTGCTCACGACCTCGAGCCGACCGCCGATTCCGGCCGCCCGCTCTCGCATGCCCACCAGACCGTAGCCGGCCAGACCGGCCGAGACAAAACCGCGCCCTTCGTCTGAGATCTCGACCAGGAATGGGT
This sequence comes from Chloroflexota bacterium, assembly GCA_005880345.1. Taxonomy (GTDB): domain Bacteria; phylum Chloroflexota; class Dormibacteria; order Dormibacterales; family Dormibacteraceae; genus 40CM-4-65-16. The sequence goes on from VBGE01000052.1 coordinate 2,500, forward strand.
GCGCTGCGAACCCCATCTTGACCCGACAGATCGCCGATCCCGAGTGACGGCGCACGTTGGTGAGCGCCTCGCGCACCACCTGCGCAACCACCTCCCGCTGGTGTGGAGAGAGAAGATCCTCGCCGCCGTTGCTCGACAGCTCGACTCGAATGCCATACACGCGCGCGAACTCGTCCGCCTGGCGGCGAAGGTCCTCGACGAGGCCATCCGCGCTGATCCCCGCCGGGCGCAGCTCCGCGAGCGATTCGCGAACCTTCGTCAGGGAACGTTCCAGGATCTCGAAAACGTTCCTCAGGTTTTCATCGGGCACGCCTTTCTGCTTTTCGAGGTAGAGCTTGAACAGTGAGATCGCGCCGGCCAGCTCGGTCGCGATGCCGTCGTGCAGCTCCCGCGCGACTCGGGCGCGCTCGCGTGCGACGGCATCCTCAACTGCCTGGTGGGCGAATCCCTCCCTCACCGCGCAGCCGCGCGACGGCGCACGAACGATTGGATGAGGGCGATCGCGATGGGATGCCGCAGCCACCGCAAGATGCGCGAATAGGGCTGCCACAAGGCATGGGTTTCCGCGATCGCGGCCTGCAGGCGCTCGACGTCGGCTCGCAGCTGGGCCTGCTCGGCGAGCATGCGCCCGCTGAGCGTGCGCGATCGCCTTGCAATGCGCACGCTCCAGAAGCCGGCCAGCCCGAACTCGAACACGATGGCCACCACGGCGACGACCAGCAGCCAGACCCCGACCCAGCCCAGGTCGGTCATTCCTTTGTGTCGCTCTCCTCGATTCCCGCCACCGGTGCGATCGCCACCACCTGGTCCTCCGCCGTGAGGCGCATCACGATCACGCCCTGGGTCTGGCGGCCGATTCGCGAGATGGCGCCGACGGCGGTGCGCAGCACCATGCCGCTCGCGCTGATCAGCAGCACCTCTTCTTCGGGATCGGTGACCACGCGAACCGCGGCCAGCTTGCCAACCCGGTCGGTGATCTTGAGCGTGAAGACGCCCTGACCTCCCCGGTGATGCATCGGATACTCGGCCAGAGGGGTTCGCTTGCCGTAGCCGCGCTGGGTGATGACCAGGAGGTCACCGCCCTCGACGACCGTGGCCATGCCCGCGACGGCATCGCCTTTGCCGAGCTTGATCCCGATCACTCCTTGCGTGTCGCGCCCCATGGCGCGCACCTCGGTCTCGCCGAACCGGATCGCCTTGCCCAGCTCGGTCGCGATGACCACCTCGTCCGATCCGGTGGTCGGAGTCACCCAGTCGAGCTCATCCCCTTCCTGCAGCTTGATGGCAATCAGCCCATTTCGCCGTACGTTGGCGTACTCGGCCATCGCCGTCTTCTTTATATATCCGTTCTTGGTGACCATGAGCATGTAGTGCGCCTCGCTCTCCGTCTCAGGGCGCACGAACACGGAAGTGATCCGCTCGTTCGAGCCGATGTCAATCAGGTTGTTGATGGGCATCCCCTTGGCCTGGCGCTCGCGCTCCGGCACCTCGTGCACCCGAAGCTGAAACACACGGCCGCTCTGCGTGAAGAACAGCATCGAGGCGTGCGTATGGGTCGTCAGAAGGTGCAGCGCGTAGTCCTCCTCACGGGTGCCGCTCGGCGCGTCCGAGCCCGCCGTCGGCTTGGCGCCCTTCAACCCGACGCCGCCTCGCTTCTGCGCCCGGAAAACACGCAGCGGCTGCCGCTTCGCGTAGCCCCGGTGCGTGAGCGTGACCACGACGTCCTCTTTCGGGACGAGGTCTTCGGCCGAGAGCTCGGTCGCCTCCTGGTCGGTGATCTCGGTCCGCCGGTCGTCGCCGTACTTCTTGACGACTTCGTCCATCTCTTCTTTGATCAGCAGGCGCACCTTCTGGTCGCTGGCCAGGATGCTCTCGAGGTAGGCGATCGTCTTGATCACCTGCTCGTACTCCTCGTCGATCTTCCCCCGCTCGAGGCGGGTAAGCCTGCCCAGCGTCAGGGCGAGCACAGCCTTGGCCTGGCGCTCGCTCAACCCGAAGTTTGTCTGCAACTGGGTGGACGCGACGTCCTGGTCGGAGGCTGCCCTGATGGTCTTGATCACCTCGTCGAGGTGGTCGAGACAGATCTTTAGACCTTCGAGGATGTGCGCTCGCTCCTGGGCGCGCTCGAGGTCGAACCGTGTGCGCCGGACGATGACGTTGCGGCGGTGCTCGATGAAGAGCTGCAGCGCCTGCTTGAGGCTCAGCACGACCGGGCGGCCTTCGACGATGGCCAGCATGATCACGCCGAAAGTCGTCTGCAGGGTGGTGTGCTTGTAGAGGTTGTTCAGGACGCTGAACACCTGCGCCTCTCGCTTGAGCTCGATCAATATGCGCATGCCGTTGCGGTCGGACTCGTCGCGCAGGTCGGCGATGCCTTCGAGCTTTCGCTCAGAGACGAGCTCGGCGATCTTGGCGACGAGCGCCGCCTTGTTCACCGCGTAGGGGAGCTCGTAGACGATGATCCGCTCCCGGCCGTTGGCCGCCTGCTCCAGGGAATGGCGGGCGCGGACGACGATGCGGCCATGCCCGGTCGAGTACGCGGACTTGATGCCGGCCGTGCCCATGATGAGGCCGCCGGTCGGAAAATCCGGGCCCTTGATGAAACCCAGCAAGTCCTCGGCTGTTGCCTCGGGGTTGTCGACCAGGTGCTTGACCCCGCCAGCGACCTCACGCAGGTTGTGTGGGGGGATGTTGGTCGTCATGCCTACCGCGATGCCCGAGGCGCCGTTGATCAAGAGGTTGGGGACGCGCGCCGGCAGCACCGAAGGTTCCTCTTCCGAGTTGTCGTAGTTCGGGCCCATGTCGACCGTTTCCTTCTCGATGTCGGCCATGAGCTCGCCGGTGATCGCTGAAAGCTTGGCTTCGGTGTATCGCATGGCGGCGGGCGGATCGCCGTCGACGCTGCCGAAGTTGCCCTGGCCTTCGATCAGCGGGTAGCGCAGCGAAAAGGGCTGAGCCATCCGCACGAGCGCGTCGTAGACGGCGGTATCACTGTGAGGGTGAAAGAGCTTCAGCACGTCGCCGACGAATGCGGCGCATTTCTTCGTGCGGCTGCTGCTGGTCGCACCGGCGCGATGCATCGCATAGAGGATCCGGCGCTGCACCGGCTTCAGCCCGTCACGTACGTCCGGCAGCGCGCGGCTGATGATGACGGACATCGCGTACTCCATGTAGGAGGTCTGCATCTCCTCCTGGAGGTTGCGGGTCAGGACGGTGCCGCGTGTCTCGTCAGCCAATGCGCCTACTCCTCAAAGCGACCCAGGACGACGACCGCGTTGTGCCCGCCGAACCCGAAGCCGTTGGAGATTGCGATCTTCACGTCCTTGCGGCGTGCGGTGTTGGGCACGTAGTCGAGGTCGCAGCTGGGATCTGGATTTTCGTAATTGATGGTCGGGTGGATGATGCCCCGGTTGATCGTCAACAGCGTTGCGATCGCCTCCACCGCGCCGGCGGCGCCGAGCAGATGCCCGATCATCGACTTGGTGCTGCTGATCGCCACTTTGTAGGCGTGCTCGCCGAGGGCGATCTTCAACGCCTTGGTCTCGCCCGCGTCATTGAGCTGCGTCGACGTGCCATGCGCATTGACATAGTCGACGTCCGCCGGCGTGATGCCGGCGTCTTTGAGGGCCAGGGTCACTGCCTTGGCCGGTGCCTCGCCGGTCTCGTCGGGCGCGACCTGGTGGAATGCGTCATTGGTGGTCGCGTAGCCGAGCACCTCGCCGTAGATGCGCGCACCGCGCTTGATGGCGTGCTCTTCAGATTCGAGGATCAAGATGCCCGCCCCTTCGCCCGGCACGAACCCGTCACGATCGCGATCGAACGGCCGGCTCGCCTTTTCGGGCGCGTCGTTGCGCGTGGAAAGCGCGCGGATGGCGTTGAAGGATGCGATGCCAACCTCGCACAGCGACGCTTCGGAGCCGCCGGCGAGCATCACGTCCGCATCGCCGTGCTGGATCATGCGCGTCGCATCGCCCAGCGTCTGCGTCGATGCGGCGCAGGCGGTCGTCACGGTCGTGTTCGGCCCTCGCAGGTGGTAGTGCATCGCGACCGACGCGCCGGCCATGTTCGGGATGATCGTCGGCGCATAGAGGGGATTGAGCCGGCCCTTCGTCGCAAACGAGATCGCGCCTTGCGTCATGTCGTCAAAGCCGCCGATCCCCGTGCCCATCGCCACGCCGACGCGAAAGCTGTCCTCCTTGGCGAGATCCAGCGCGGAGTCCGCGAGCGCCATTCCCGACGCGGCGACGGCCATCTGCGAGAAGCGTGCCATGCGCTGGGCCGACTTGCGCTCGATGTAATCCTGCGGGTCGAACGTGTTGACCTGACACGCGAATTTCGTCGTCAGCTTGTCAGAAGGAAAGCGCTCGATCAGGCTGGCGCCGCTGCGCCCCTCGATCAGGCCGTGCCAGTACTCTTCGAGGTTCTTGCCGAGCGGATTGACCGTCCCCATCCCCGTCACGACGACCCGCGGGTGGCCGTTTTTGGCGGCGGGCCGCGTGCGGTAGGGCCTTACTGAATTCAAATCTTCCCTACCTCTGCTCGAATCTTACCGACGAGCTGATTCTGGACCGCATCGCGGGTGACCCGGATCGCGTTCTTCACCGCTCGCGCGTCGGAGCGGCCGTGCGCGACAACCGCGACGCCGTCGATGCCCAGCAAGGGCGCGCCGCCAAACTCCCGCCAGTCGATGCGGGCGCGGATCTGACGTACGCCAGGCCGGATGAGAAGGCCGCCGAGCTTGCCCTGCAGGGTCTTGGGGATCTCGTCGCGCAGGGTGCGGAAGAGAAAGTCGGCGGTGGCTTCGGCCATCTTGATCGCCACGTTGCCCACGAATCCATCGGCCACCACGACGTCGGCGCGCGAGCTGTAAATGTCCTTCGGCTCGACGTTGCCGATGAACCCCGGCAGCGATCCCTTCAGCCGGCGCGTCGTCTCCCGGACGCGATCGTCGCCCTTGCCCTCTTCCTCGCCGTTGCTGAGCAGCGCGACCCGAGGCTTCGCGCGGCCCATCATCTCGCGCGCGTAGACGCCACCCATCGCAGCGAACTGCACCATGTACTCGGGCTTGGAATCGACGTTGGCACCGACATCCAGGAAGTAGGCGAAGCCGTCCTGCGTGGGCACAATCGAGCCGAGCGCCGGGCGCTCCACGCCTTTGATGCGGCCCTGGATCAGGAGCGCCGCTGCCATGACGGCGCCCGAATTTCCTGCTGACATCCAGCCGTCGCATCGACCCTCTTTGCAAAGTCGCGCGCACACCGCAATCGACGAGTCGGGCTTGTTGCGGACCGCCTGCGCGGGATGCTCGTCCATCGCGATCGACTGCGTCACCGGCACCAGCTGCACTCGTGGGTGCTTTCGATCCAGCATCGACTGCACTGCAGACGGAATCCCGACGAGCGAGATGTCCAGGCCATACTCTTCGGCCGCCAGCGCAGCGCCCTTCACGATTTCCGCCGGAGCGTGGTCGCCGCCCATGGCGTCCACCGCGATGCGCATCGGACCGCTCCTAGATGTCGAGGTTCCGGACGCTCTTGGCGTGCGCCTGAATGAACTTCTTGCGCGGCTCAACGTCAGGTCCCATCAACTTTTCGAATATGTCGTTGACCGCGGCGACGTCATCGACCGTCACCTGCAGGAGCACGCGCGTCTGGGGATTCATCGTCGTCTCCCACAGCTCCTCGGCGTTCATCTCGCCCAGACCCTTCATGCGCGCGGCCTCCGCGCCCTTGCCCAGCTGCCGCAGGGCCTTGTCGCGATCAGCCTCGGACTGGCACCAGATGATCTTCACGTTCTTGCCAGCGCCTTTCGACACTTTGAAGAGCGGCGGCTGCGCCATGTAGAGATAGCCCTTGTCGATCACGGCCGGGAAGTAGCGGAAGAAGAACGTGAGGAGAAGGGTGCGGATGTGACTGCCGTCGACGTCCGCGTCGGTCATGGTCACGATGCGGTGGTAGCGGATCTTGTCGATGTTGAAGTTGTCGCCGACGCCCGCCCCCATGTCGCGGCCGCCCTTGGCGGTGCCGCCTGCGGAGTCACCCTCGACGATGTAGAGCTCGGACAGCGCGGGGTCGCGCTCGGAGCAGTCGGCGAGCTTGCCTGGGAGCATGCTCGACTCGAGCAGGCTCTTGCGCTGCACCAGGTCGCGCGCCTTGCGTGCAGCCTCGCGCGCCCGGGCTGCAGTCAGCGACTTCTCGATGATCCGGCGACCTTCCGACGGGCTCTCCTCGAGATACTGCGTCAGGCCTTCAGTCAGGGCGAGCGACACGTGGCCCTGCACCTCGGCGTTGCCAAGCTTGCCTTTGGTCTGTCCTTCGAACTGCGGCTCGAGGACTTTGACGCTGATGACGGCGGTGAGACCCTCGCGCACGTCCTCACCGGTGAGGTTGGGGTCCGCCTCTTTGAGGATGCCTGCCTTGCGAGCGTAGCGGTTGAGCACGTTGGTGAGAGCCGAGCGGAAACCGGTCATGTGCGTGCCGCCCTCGACCGTGTGGATCGTGTTGGCGAACGCGATCACGTTCTCGACGAACGTCTCGTTGTACTGCAGGGCGACCTCGACCTGCGTCCCTTCGACCTCACGGTCGACGTAGAACGGCGGCACGTTGACCACCGTCTTGTCGCGGTTCAGCGCGCGGACGAAAGCCACGATCCCGCCCTCGAAGTAGAAGGTGGTGGTGAAACCCAGCGTATCGTCGGCCAGCGCGATCTCGAGGCGCTTGTTCAGGTAGGCCATCTCGCGCAGGCGATGCTGGATGACCTCGCGGTCGAACTTCGTGTCGGGGAAGATCTGCGGGTCGGGCCAGAACCGGACCGTCGTACCCGTGCCCTCGGC